>JAOPYP010000250.1 GCA_025964635.1 Actinomycetes bacterium
GTTCACCTGGCCGGTGAGCCGCTTGTTCTGGTCGCTGCGGGCCAGGGCCTGGGCGCGGGCCAGCGGGATGTACGCGTTCGCCGGGCTGGAGCCCTGCGGCTGGCTGACGATCCCGACGATCGTGAAGTGGGTCTTGGCGATCGTGATCGTGTCGCCCGGCTTCAGCTTGTTCGCGGTCGCGTAATTGGAGTCCACCACGGCCACGTTCGCGTGCGCGTCGGAGCCGGCCAGGTTCCGGCCCTTGGTGATCCGGCCGGTACTCAGCGGGCCGAGCCCGGGATGGGTGAGATCCGCACCGTCCACGCTGATGTTGCGCGGCTGGGGGAGCGAACCGCCGGTGGCGACCGAGGCGGGGATGCTGATCTGGGTGTCGTTGAGGGTCAGGCCCCCGGCCGCCACGGTCACCCCCTGCAGGGCGCGGATCTTGGCCACGTCGGAGGCGGGCATCGGGCCGTACGACGCGCTGACCAGGTTGTCCAGCTTGGTCGCGCCCTGGTGGCACTTGCTGCCGTGGCAGACCTGGGAGCCGCCCGGCCCGATATTGATCCTGGTCCGGCCGCCGGGGGAGGCCGCGGCGGGCTTGGTGGTGACCGTGATGTCGGTGCCCACCCCGTACAGCGACCGCAGCACGGTGGCCTGGGCGGCCCGCACCCCGGCCGCCGCGGCGGTCACCGTGATGACCAGGCCGATGCCCACGGCCAGACCGAGCGCGATCACGACGGCCTGCTTCCTGCGCCGCCACAGCTCGCGGCGCAGGAACGTGACGAAGAACATGGACTCTCCTCGAAGTGACGCTGGTGTATGGCGAAGGTCTACGCGGCTGCCGGTTGCGGAGCGGTTACGCCGCGTGTAACCCCAGTGCAACCGGCTGCCGGGCAGCGTGGGGGCCCTCGGGCATCCTCGGCGGGTGCCCTCCATCACGGGCTGGGAGGCGAGCGGGTGATGTCGCGATCGGCAGGGCCGGCGGGCCAGGACACGGACTGGCCGCCCGGCGCGGACCAGTCGGCTGAGGAACCGGCGCAGGCCCAGGCACGGGAGTCGGGCGGCCGGGGCCGGTGGCTGGGTCATCCGCTGGCCCTGGTCGTGGCGGGAGCGGTGGCGCTGGTCGCGGGGGCCGGCATCGCGCTGGCCGCGGTCAGGGTCATGGACCCGCCCCCGGCCGGCGGGACCGTGCCGGCCGGGACCGTGCCGGCTGGCTCGGCGCCGTCCCCGTCGTCCCGCAGCGGGACGTCCGGGAACAGCGCATCCGGACACGGGGCCGCCGGACAAGGGGCGTCGCCGGCGGCCCTGCCGCCCCTCGGCGGGTCCGGGGGCCGGCCGATGCGGCAGCTCATGATCATGGGCCGGGTCACGGCGGTGGGCCGGACGTCGATCACGCTGTCCGCCCGGGGCCGCAGGATCACGGCCACGATCACCCGCAGCACCCGGATAACCGGGCGGGGCCGCCGCGTTGCGGCGATCAAGATCGGGGACACCGTGTCGGCTCAGATCAACGCAACCGGTTCTCCGACTGTCATCGCCATCCAGGATCCCGTCAGCATTCCTTGACCGCGTTCTAGGTTCCGTTGCGGAAAATCCGGGGGTGGCACCGGGGAAAGGAGCGCGCGATGCGTGTCCTGGTGGTGGAAGACGATCGCGAGCTGGCCGAGGCGATCGGCGTGGGGCTGCGGCGCGAGCGGATGGCGGTGGACCTCGCGCACGAGGGGAACGGCGCGCTGGAGCGGGCCCTCTGCACCGGGTACGACGTGATCGTGCTGGACCGGGACCTGCCCGGACTGCACGGCGACGACCTGTGCGCCGAGCTGGTCCGGGCCGGCTGCCGCAGCCGGGTGCTCATGCTGACCGCCGCGGCCACGATCGAGGACCGGGTGGACGGGCTCGACCGCGGGGCCGACGACTACCTGCCCAAGCCGTTCGCGTTCGCGGAGCTCGTGGCGCGGATCCGGGCGCTGCTCCGGCGGGCGCAGCCGGCCCTCGCGCCCCTGCTGGCCCACGGGGATCTCATCCTCGACCCGGCCCGGCGCAGCGCCCGGCGGGCGGGCCGGGTGCTCGACCTCGGGCCGAAGGAGTTCGGGGTGCTGGAGGTCCTGCTCGCCGCGCAGGGCCGGGTCGTCCCGGCCGAGGAGCTGCTGGAGCGGGTGTGGGACGAGATGGCCGACCCGTTCACCACCGCGGTCAAGGTCACGGTCAGCCGGCTGCGCCGCAAGCTGGGCGATCCGACGGTCATCGAGACCGTGGCCCAGGCCGGCTACCGGATCTGACGTGATGGCGGGGAGCGGGCGGGCCGGGACGGCTGGAGGGGCCGGAGGGGCCGGGCAGGTCGGACGGGCCGGACGGGCCGGGTGGGTGTCCAGGGCGGCGGGTCGGCTGCCGCGGCGCACCATCCGGCTGCGGCTGACCCTGCTGTACGGGGTGCTGTTCCTGGTCTCCGGCGCGGCGCTGCTCGCGCTGACCAACCTGCTCGTGGCCACCAACCTGCCCATGCAGCTGAGGGTCATCTCCGGGTCCGCCGCGCCGGGCCAGCTCCCGCCGTCCATGTCCGCCCTCCAGACCCAGGCTGGCCAGCAGCGCGGCGTGGCGCTGGGGGATCTGCAGGTCCAGTCCGGGATCGCGCTGGCCATCATGACCGTGCTCTCGATCGGCCTGGGCTGGGTGGTCGCCGGGCGGGTGCTGCGCCCGCTGCGGACCATCACCGCGGCCGCGCAGCACACCTCGGCCAGCAACCTGCACGAGCGGCTCGCCCTGACCGGCCCCGACGACGAGCTCAAGGAGCTGGCCGACACGTTCGACGCGTTCCTGGCCCGGCTGGAAGGGGCGTTCGACGCGCAGCGGCAGTTCGTCGCCAACGCCTCACACGAGCTGCGCACCCCGCTGGCCCGGCAGCGGACCCTGATCGAGGTGGCGCTGGCGGACCCGCAGCGCAGCGTGGCCTCGCTGCACGCCGCGTGCGGGCGCGCCCTGGCCGCCAGCGAGCAGCAGGAACGGCTGATCGACGCGCTGCTCACGCTGGCCCACACCCAGCGGGGGTTGCGGGCCCGGGTGCCGATCGACCTGGGTGCTATCACCCGCGAGGTTCTGCAAGCGCGGCGGGACGACGCCGAGCGTGCGGGCGTGACGCTGCGTGAGGACCTGGGGGCGGCGCCGTCGGCGGGTGACCCCAGGCTGGCCGAGCGGCTGGCCGCCAACCTGGTCGGCAACGCGATCCGGCACAACGTGCCGGGCGGCTGGGTCAGGGCCAGCACCCAGATCAGCGCCGGCCGGGCGGTGCTCACCGTGGCCAACAGCGGCCCCGCGGTCCCGCCCGAGCAGGTCACCCGGCTGTTCGAGCCATTCCAGCGGCTCGGCGAGAACCGGGTCGGCAGCGAGGGCGGTACCGGCCTGGGGCTGTCCATCGTGAAGGCGGTCGCGGCCGCGCATGACGCCTGGGTGCACGCCAGGGCCATGCCGGGTGGAGGGCTCGAGGTGCGGGTGCACTTCCCTGCAGCGGCTGCTACTGCCGCGGTGCCGGTGGCGGGGAGCAGGATGCTCCCCGGATCAGGAGACGGAGTCCAGGCGGGCCATCTCGCCGGGTGACAGGCGCAGCGCGGCGGCCGCCACGTTGGCGTCCAGATGATCCGGGTTGCCCGTGCCCGGGATGGCCAGCACGTGCGGCCCCTGCTGCAGCGTCCAGGCCAGCCGGACCTGCGCTGGTGTGACGCCGTGGGCCGCGGCGACGCTGGCGACCCCGTCGTGGTCCGTGCCGTCCGGCCGCTGCTCCCGCGCGTCACCCGACGACCAGGCCGCCGAGTTTCCAGGTGCCGGCGGCCGCCGCCGGGATCGTCAGCATATGTTGACGCTGGTTAGTCGTCAGCATATGCTGACGAACATGGAGCCAGTACTCGAGATCGCCGAGGGTGCGGCCAGCACCGACCCGGATGCCGGGCTGCGGGCGGTGGCGGCGCTGCGGGAACTCACCGAACGGCTGGAGATCCTCCAGGTCGACAACGCCCGGGCGCTGGGGTGGTCCTGGCAGCAGATCGCCGAGCGGCTCGGGGTCACCAAGCAGACCGTGCACCGCAAGCACGGTCGGCGGACGGGGAGGCGATGATGCTCGAGCGTTTCACCGGCGAGGCCCGCGCCGTCGTGGTCGGCGCCCAGCAGCACGCCCGCCGGCTCGGCCACCGCTACGTTGGCTGCGAGCACCTCCTGCTCGCCCTGGCCACCACGAGCCAGCCAGCCGGCGCGGTCCTGCGTGA
>JAOPYP010000305.1 GCA_025964635.1 Actinomycetes bacterium
ACCGCCTTGGCCGAGCTGGTCCCCAGGTCGAGACCCAGGGCGCAGACCGGGCCGGTCGTGTCCCGGCGGTCAGCCGCCCTCACCGGGGGCCGGGCATCAGCATTCATGGGGTCAGCACTCGATAATGATCTTGTGGACCGTCCGGTCGCTGCGCAGCGCGTCCAGGGCGCCGGCGTAGTCATCGAGCTTGAAGCGGTGCGTGATCAGCCCTTCGGTGCGCGCCCGCCCGGTCCGGAGCGCCGCGATGGCGGCCGGGAACGAATCGATCTCCGCGAACGACCCCTTGATGGTGATCTCGCGGCGGAACACGTCGTACGGGCTGACCCGCACGAGGTCCTCGGGCTCGGTCACGCCGTAGAACATCACGGTTCCGCCGCTCCGGGTCAAGGGCACGCATTGCTCGGACACGGCTGCCGACCCGGTGGCATCAACCACGATGTCGTAACCCCCGCCTGAGGCCGCTTTCAGCGTGCGAGCGTCACCGGCCAGGTCCGCGCGGTCCATCAGGAACGTCGTGTCGATCCCGAGTTCCCCGGCGCGCCTGAGCTTGAACGCCGAGGACGCCGCGACCGTCACGCTGACCGCGCCGCCGCGGGCGATGAGCTGGGCCAGGAGCAGGCCGGTCGGACCGGCGCCGAAGACCAGGGCCGTACTCCCCGGCCGGGGAGCCAGGGTCTCCACGCCGTGCATGGCGCAGGCCGTGGGCTCGGTGAACACGGACGTGTCGGGGTGGATGCCGTCCACGGAGAAGACCAGGTTGGCGGGGACCGCGACATACTCGGCGAAGGACCCCGGCCAGTTCGTGCCGAGTCCCTTGAGGTTGACGCACATCAGGGTCCGCCCGGCCCGGCAGTACTCGCAATGCCCGCAGTTCATGTTGGGGTTGACCGAGACATATTCGCCGACGCGGAATCCCTCGGTGCCGTCGCCCAGCGCGTCCACCGGCCCGACCAGTTCATGCCCGGGAGTCAGGGGGAACTCGGCGAAGAACTTGCCGTTGTGGATATGGAGGTCTGTGCCGCAGATTCCTGTTTGCTGGACCCGGACGCGCACTTCTCCCGGTTTCGGATCCGGTGTCGGGACCTCCCTGACCGTGAAACTGCCCGGGGCGTCGTAGACAACGGCTTTCATGCTGCTCCTTCGGCGGGGTGAGCCGCGCGGTCCATGAGGCTCGGGACTGGACGGCCAGAGCCCCCGCGGGCGCGGGCTCTGGCCGCGGACCGGACGCCCCGGGGCGCTCGCCCCGGGGCGTCCGGGCTCATTCCCGCGCCGGTGTCGCCTGCGACATGCTGGTCATGCGATTCAGCAGGCCGCTCATCCTCGGCTTACCGCCGCCTCTGAGGGCGGCGGCGCGCCGCTGCTGGTCCACGTACACGGCGGCGATGAGGACCGCTCCGACCACGACCTGCTGCCAGAACGGCTGGATACCGATGATCACGAACCCGTTCTGGAGCGTGCTGGGGATGAACAGGCCGATGGTGGTGCCGAGGATGGAGCCGTAGCCGCCGAACAGGCTGGTGCCGCCGATCACGGTGCCGGCGATCACGCTGAGGTTCGTCGTGCTCTGCCCGCCGATCGTGGTCGACTGGAAGAACGCGAGGTTGAGCCATCCGGCGAAGCCGGCCAGCAGGCCGGACAGGGCGTACACCATGACCAGGTGACGGGGAACGTTCAGGCCGGAACGCCGGCCCGCCTCGGGGTTTGATCCGAGCGCGTAGGTGTGCAGCCCGAAGCGGGTCCGGTGCAGAAGCACGATTCCGATCGCGATGATGACCGCGGCGATGACCGCGAGCGTGGGGATCTGCCAGACGATGTTGCCGAAGCCGACGGTGTTGACCATGACGGTCGGGACATCGCGCAGGTCTACGCCTCCCGTGATCACCTCGGCCAGGCCCAGGGCCATCCCCAGTGTGCCGAGCGTGACGATGAGCGGCGGAACCTTCGCCCTCGCGATAAGGATTCCGTTAACCAGGCCCCACCCGAGCCCGCAGGCGACGGCCACCAGCGCACCGACGAGGGCGGCGCCCCAGCCCTGGCCCCCCATCGCCGCCATCGCCTTGTCGGCGACGACGGCGCTGAAGACCAGGACGCTGCCCACCGAGAGGTCGATGCCGCCGGTGACGATGACCAGGGTCATCCCGACACCCAGGACGGCCAGGATGGAGGTGTCCTGGACGATCCCGCGGATGTTGAAGACGGTCAGGAAGCTGCCGGGCTTGATGACCGCGAAGGCAATGACGATCACGGCCAGCACGATGATGATCTGCAGCGCCTGCAGCCGGGCTAGCCGCGCGAGCCGGCCGGTCGGTTCCTCTTCGCTCGGCGTCGCTTCAGCGGGCGCGGGAGGAGGCGCGGTCGTCTGCCCGGTCACTGCCGCTTCTCCTGCGTCACGGCGCCCGTCATGGCGCCGACCAGCTCCTCCATGGTCGTCTCCTTTGCTCGGTACGTGGCCACCCGCCGGCCCAGGCGCATGACCTGCACCTCGTCGGCGACCTGGATCACGTGGGGCATCGAGTGGCTGATGAACACCACGCCGAGCCCGCGGTCGCGCACCCGGCGGATCAGGTCCAGGACACCCTTGGTCTGCACCACCCCCAGGGCGGCGGTGGGCTCATCGAGCAGGATGACCCGATTGGCCCAGGCCGCGGCGCGGGCCACCGCGACGGCCTGCTTCTGGCCGCCCGACATGGAGCCGATGCTGCCGGCGTAGTTGCGCACGGTGGCACCGAGCTCGTCGAACGCCTTCTTGCTGCCGGAACGCATCTGCGTGTTGTTCATGAACCCCAGCCGCCCCATGATCCCCGGGCGCATGAGCTCGCGGCCAAGGTACATGTTCTGCACCGGGTTGAGATGGGGCGCGAGCGCCAGGTCCTGGTACACAGTCTCGATCCCGAGCCGGCGCGCCGCGAGGGGCCCCGGGATCGTCACCGGCTTGCCGTCGACCAGGATCTCGCCCGACGTCGGCGTTTCCGTGCCCGAGAGGATCTTGACCAGGGTGCTCTTCCCGGCGCCGTTGTCCCCGATGAGCGCGACAACCTCGCCCGCCTTGACCTCGAAGTCAGCGCCCGATAGCGCGCTGACGTGACCGTACAGCTTGGTGATGCCCCGAGCTTCCAGCGCAAGGCTCATCGATCCACTCCTTCCCGACCCCAAAGTCCCTGATGAAACGGCGGAGCCGCCTGGCCCGGGTTCGGCCGGGGCAACGCTGCTGTAACCATGCCGCAATGCGCGTAACCAAGAGGGTGCCTTTGTATGTCACCGATGTCAAGGGTGGGATCGAAACGATAACTGCCTGTAACTGGGCCTAAGTAAGGCCGGTGAAGAAGTTTCCAGCGACAGCCTTGACACCGATGACATGTGGATGCAAGATCAAGCAAACATGTTTCCGGGAGATTGCCAGCCGCTGAACAGGCCCGGCCGGCAGGAACCGGAGGGCGGGACACAGCACCCCCACGGCCTGCACCTGGTGTCATCCAGCACCAGCGCCGGGCCCACGTCTTCACGTACGAAGGAGCAGGTATGAAGCGGTCTTTGGTAGCGCCTACCGCGAGTGCGGCAGCCATTCTGCTGGCGCTCGCAGCGGGCTGCTCGTCCTCGAGCAACTCGGGCGGATCCGCGTCGGGCGGGTCCTCATCAGGCGGCTCGAGCAGCGGGAAGTCATACAAGATGTCGTTCATCCAGGGCGTGGCCGGCGACGGCTTCTACGTCACGATGGGATGCGGCATGCAGGCCGAGGCCAAGAAGCTCGGCAACGTCACCGTCAACACCCAGGGGCCCACGAAGTTCGACCCCACGCTGCAGAACCCGATCATCCAGTCGGTCACCGCGTCAAAACCCGACGCGATCCTGATTGCTCCCGACGATGTGACGGCGAGCCAGACCCCGGTCGATGCGGCCATGAACGCGGGCATCAAGGTCGTGCTCGTGGACACCACGCTGAAAAACCCGGCGGGGGCCGTCTCACAGATCTCCTCGGACAACCTGGCGGGCGGGGCGGATGCCTTCACCGCCATCAAGCAGCTCGTGCCCGGCGGCGGGCAGGTGCTCGTCGTCAATGTTCAGCCCGGCGTCAGCACCACCGACCAGCGCACCTCGGGCTTCGCGGCCGCGGCGAAGGCCGACCCGAAGTTCCACTACGTCGGCGTGCAGTACGACCAGGACAGCGCGTCCATCGCCGCGCAGGTGACGGCCGCCGCGCTGCAGAAGAATCCTGGCATTGTCGGCATTTTCGCGACCAACCTGTTCTCCGCGGAAGGGGCCGCGACCGGCGTCCGCCAGGCGGGCAAGTCCGGCAAGGTCAAGATCGTCGGATTCGACGCGGAACCCGATGAGATCACCGCCCTGCAGCAGGGCACCGTGCAGGCGCTCATCGCCCAGTCGCCGTACACGATCGGGACCAACGCGGTGGACCAGGCGGTCGCGGCCCTCTCCGGCAAGCCGACCACCAAGAAGATCGGCACCAAGTTCACCATCATCACCAAGGCCAACCTGAACTCGGCGGCCAGCCAGGCAGCGATCTACAAGACAAGCTGCTGACCTGGGCCGCCGGTATACTCCGAGGCGAACGGTCCCCCGGTGATAAACGGGGGACCCTTCGTCGCCGGAGCCGCGTCGCTCGCATCTGCCGAACCACCCCTGCAGTCGCTTGAGCAGGCGCCCAGTCTGGAGGCGATCCTCGATGACCACCATGCGCGACGTCGCTCGTGTCGCCGGCGTCAGCGCGAAGACCGTGTCCCGGGTCTTCAACGAAGACCCCCACGTCACCGAGGAGACCCGCGAGCGGGTCCGCTGGGCGATGCAGAAACTGAACTACGTCCCCAACCTGCTGGCCCGGAGTTTCCGGGCGGGCTCGGACCCGGCGGTCGGCCTGGCCGTTCCCGACATCGCCGATCCGTTCTTCGCGGCGATCACGAGCAGCATCGAGAGAGATCTGGTGGGGCGCGGCATGGCGGTCGTGGTCAGCAGCCTGGGCCAGGAAGCCGAACGCGAGCGCACGGCCCTGGAAGCCTTGCTGAGGCGCCAGATCAGCGGCCTGATCGTGGCCTGCGCGAGCGCGGACCAGGCTTACCTGGCCCCGTGGCAGAACCGGACGCCGATGGTGTTCGTGGACCGGCCCCCCAGGGGGATCTCCGGCGTGTACGTGATCGAGGACGACCTGGCCGGCGCCCGCCAGGCGGTCACGCATCTCGCGAGTTACGGTCACCGGCGGGTGGCCTTCCTGGGTATTTCCACTCCCATCACGACCGTGCTGCGCCGGCTGAAGGGCTACCGTTCGGCCGTGGCCGAGCTGGGACTGGACGGCCGCCGCGATCTCATCTGCATGCCCGCCGCGTCGGCCGACGAATGCGCCGCTGAGCTGGTGAAGCTGCTGGAGGCGCCGAACGCCCCGACGGCAGTATTCTCCGCGACCACGCTGTGCACGATGGCGCTCGTCCAGGCCCTTCAGCGGGCCGGGCGTTCTGACATCGCCATAGTCGGATTCGGCGACTTTCCCGTAGCCGAGGCGCTCACGCCCCCCGTCACGGTGCTGGATCAGGACCCGGCCCGGCTTGGCCGTATCGCCGTCGAAAGACTCGTCGAGCGCATCGAGAATCCCCAGGCGCAGGTACGCCGCAGGACCATTCTCCCGGTCCACCTGATCCCGAGGGGATCGGGCGAGCTGCCTCCGCGTGACGTTGACTGAGTCCGCGTGACTGTGACTGAGTCCGCGTGACCTTGACTGAGAAGGACGACTGTGAGCGAGCCCGGAACAGCGCCATGGCGTGGCGCGGAAGCCAGCCGGCTGATCACATTCGGGCAGGGAGCCGCGCTGGCCGGCGGCGGTTTCGGGTGGCTTGGCGCCCACGGCGACATTGACGTGACGCAGCCCTGTCCGCTGTACATCAACGCGCGCATGACGTACGCGTTCGCGCTGGCGCACCTGGATGGGGTCGCCGGCGCGGATGCGCTGGCGGCATCGGGACTTCAGGCCCTCGTCACCCGGTACGCCGACGCTGAGAACGGCGGCTGGTTCTCCGCCATCGACCTATCCGGGAACGTCGTCGATTCCGCCAAGACGAACTACGCTCACGCCCACACCCTGCTGGCGGCCTCCAGTGCGGTGGCCGCCGGGATACCCGCCGCCGATGCCGCCCTCGCGGCCGCCGCGTCCGCCATCGACGAGCACTTCTGGTCCGACGCCGAGGGCTGCGCGCTGGAAGCCTGGAATGCCGGCTTCTCCGAACTCGAGCCCTACCGCGGGGCCAACAGCAATATGCACTCGGTGGAGGCCTACCTCGCCGCAGGAGACGTCACCGGCAACCCGGTCTGGCACGCTCGGGCCGTCTCCATCGCCACCCGGCTGATCAATGATCACGCTCGGGCCCATGGCTGGCGGATACCAGAGCACTACGACGAGAACTGGCAGCCCCGGCCGGACTACAACCTCGATCGCCCTGACGACCCGTTCCGGCCGTACGGCACCACCCCCGGCCACTCTTTCGAGTGGGCCCGGCTGCTGGTGAGCCTGGAGGCGACTCTGCCGGCCCCCCCGGCGTGGCTGCCGGAAGCCGCCACCGCGCTCTTCGACCGGGCCGTCGCCGACGCGTGGCAGCGGGACGGTCACCCGGGACTGATCTACACCGTCGACACGGATGGCGAGCCGGTGGTCACGTCACGGCTGCAGTGGGTGGCCTGCGAGGCGGTGCTCGCCGCCGACGCGCTGCACCGGCGCACCGGGGAGAAACGCTTCGCTACGGCCGCGCGGCAGTGGTGGGCTGAGATTGACCGCCATTTCCTGGACCGGAAGAACGGCGGCTGGTTCCAGGAACTGACCCCGGAGATGACGCCGGCCTCGTCCACGTGGTCGGGCAAGCCCGATCTCTACCACTCCTACCAGGCCCTGCTGCTTCCGTCGCTCCCGTTGAGCCCGACCGCGGCCACCGCGCTGGCCAGGCGAAGGCCGGGCGATCCGGGCGATCCGGGCGATCCGGGCGATCCGGGCGGCGCGGGCGGCGCGCCTCATGATCAGTCGTCCGCCTAGATCATGAAACGAGCCGCAGCCGTACTGATCGGCGGTCCCCCCGCCACGGGCAAGAGCACGCTGGCCAAGGCCCTGGCTCCCCGGCTGGGCGCCGCTCTCCTGGATCTGGACGTCGCGACCGGCCCGCTGACCCGGGTCGTGTCCGAACTGATCGGCGTACGCGACCTGGATGATCCGGCCCTGGGCAGGCTGACGCGGGATGCGCGCTACGACACGCTGCTTGACCTGGCGGACGCGAACCTGGGGGCGGGCCTGGCCGTGGTGCTCGTGGCCCCCTTCAGCAGGGAACGGGCGCAGCCTTCCGCCTGGGCCGCCACCGCGCGGCGGCTCGCGGGCGACCCCACGATGGTCTGGCTGCACCTGCCATCAGAGGAGCTGATCCAGCGCCTGACGCGGCGCGCGCTGGCCCGCGACGAGGACAAGATCCGCGACCCGGCTTCCTTCCTGACCGGCCTGGATCTTGAGCCGCCGGTGGTGCCGCACCTGGCCCTGGACGCCTCCGAGCCAACCGGCAGGCTGGTCAGATCCGTCCTGGATCACCTCTCCCGATAGGTTCGGCCCTGGTCTTGCCATCGATGGCACGATCCGGCACAATCGAGGTATGCCATCGATGGCACAGACGGCGCCTGAAGGCGCACCACAGGCGAGCGGACGACTGGCCGCGAGCAGGCTGCTCGATGTCGCGCAGGCGGCCGGGGTGAGCCTGCGCACCGCGTCGCGGGTCCTGAACGACGATCCGCGGGTCGCGCCGGACACCCGGCAGCGCGTCCAGGAAGCGATGCTCGAGCTTCGTTTCGAGCCAGACGCGATGGCCCGGTCGCTGCGGGCGGGCACGGACACCGCGATCGGGTTCGTCGTGGAGTCCATCGCGGATCCGTTCTTCGCCGAAGTCATCGACGCGGTGGAGCAGGAGATGTCGCGTCACGGCCGGCCAGTGCTCGTGACGAGCACCCGGCGTGATCCTGAATGGGAACGGGACGTCATCGGGCGCATGATGCAGCGGCGGGTCGCCGGCCTGCTGATCTGCCCGACCAGCGATGACCATTCCTGGCTCGACACGCGGCGGGTCCCGATCGTGCTCATCGACCGGCCGGCGCCCGGTCTGTCCGCCGACCTGGTCGAGATTGATGACCATCGCGCGGCCTTCGACGCCGTGGCTCACCTCATCGCCCACGGGCACCGGCGCATCGCCTACGTGGGCGACACGCCTGCCATCCCGACGTCAGCCGCCCGCCTGCGCGGTTACCGCGATGCCCTGGCTCATCACGGGATCGAGGTGGACGGGCAGCTGGTCCACTGCGAGTGCGCTACCAGCCAGGCCGCCGCCGAAGCGGTGTCCGCCCTGATCGGCGGCTCCCGCCCGCCGGCGGCCATACCGCCGGCGGCCATACCGCCGACGGCAATACTGAGCGCCACGACGCGGGCGTCGCTGGGCGTGGTGCCGGCCTTGCACTCAGCCGGGCGCACGGACATCGCCCTCGTCTCGTTCGGCGACTTCCCCATGGCCGATGCCCTGCGCCCGGCCGTCACCGTCGTGAACCATCCGGGTCATGAGGTCGGGCGCGCGGCCGCGGCGCGGCTCCTGGCGCGCCTGGGCCAGCCCGGCCTTCCCGTGGAGCGCATCCAGCTACCGGCCCGGATGATCGAACGCGGCTCCGGGGAGCTACGCCGATGACGTTCAGCACGGATGTCGTCCTGGGCATCGACGTCGGCACCACCTCATCCAAGGCCGTGGCCCGGCCGGTGTCGCTGGGCGGCACCCCGCATGCGCCGCACCGCGGCACGCCGTACGCGGAGCAGCCGACCCCGTGGCACACCGGTAGCTGCGGCCAGACCGAGATGGATCCGTACCGTCTGGTCAACGTGGCCGTCGACCTGGTCGGGCGGGTGGTCCGGGCGGCTGAATCAGCGTGGGGGCCGGTCCGCGTGCGCAGCATCGGGGTGGCCGGCCTGGCCGAGAGCGGTGCGCTGCTCGACGCCGCCGGGCGGCCTACCGCACCGGTGATCGCCTGGTTCGATCACCGCGGCGGA
>JAOPYP010000307.1 GCA_025964635.1 Actinomycetes bacterium
GCGTGGCACCCGCCACGGTGAGCCCGCTCAGCAGTGCGGCGCATCCGGTGACGGCGGCGGCGCGCACAGCCAGCCTCCGTCGGCCATGGTGATACGGCATCGATCCTCCTCTTCCCGCTGCCCGGCGCGTCGGCCGGGCAGTCCTGCCCGTGACCCTAGGGACATGGGCCGAATTCCCGGCGACGGGAAAAAGAAACGGAGACCAACTCTCGGACCGCATAAGATTCGACTTGTGATGGTCAGGGCGGTCATCTTCGACTGGGGCGGGACCCTCACCCCCTGGCACACCGTGGACCACGACGCGCTGTGGCGCGAGGTCTGCGGCCCGCACTTTCCCGCGGCCGGCGCCGATCAGGCGGCGGCCGCCATCGTGGCCGCGGAACTGGCCCTGTGGCAGCTGGCGGGCGATTCACAGCGCAGCGCCACGCTCACCGAGGTGTTCGAGCGAGCGGGGATCGCGCCGCCGGAGGCCCTGCTCACCAGCTATTTCCAGGCGTGGGACGCGCACACGTTCACCGACCCCGACGTGGTCCCGTTGCTGAACAGGCTGCGGGATCGCGGGATCAAGATCGGTGTCCTGTCCAACACCATGTGGCCACGCAGCGCCCATGAGCGGGTGTTCCGCCGGGACGGCGTGCTCGACCTTATCGACGGCGCGGTGTACAGCAGCGAGATCCCGTGGACCAAACCGCATCCGGAGGCGTTCCGGGCCGCGATGGCCGCGGTCGGGGTGGACGATCCGGCCGCATGCGTGTTCGTGGGTGACCGGCCCTACGACGACGTGCACGGCGCGAAGCGGGCGGGCATGCGGGCCGTGCTGATCCCGCACAGCGCGGTGCCGGCGTTCGATGAGGTCACCCCGGACGCGGTCATCGCCCGGCTGGCCGACCTCCCGGCCTGCCTCGACGCCTGGTCCGCCCGGGACGCCTGAGAGGAATCAGCCGAGGCGACATCAGCGGCCGGACACGCTGATGTGCAGCACTGTTCGCTATGCCGCTCCGACAGCGCCAGGTGCCGCAGCGGGCCTGCCTGCGGAGATGGCAGCATGATCAAGACGCCAGCGAGATTGCGCCGCCAGGGGCCGCTGCCCTGTGAATGAGCTCGGTGGCCATGGGCCGGTCACCGTGACCCGGAGCGAGACGTGCCCCCCGGTCAGCTGCTGCACGATTCCGGGGAAATCAGCGGCCTTCTCGGCGCTGACCAGGTAGCTACCGCGGAGCGCGGGCCGTCCCCGGCTGCCGATCAGCCGCGGAGACGGAGCCAGCTGCCGCCGGGTCGCGAGGGCGATATCGGTGAGCGCCTGGTCGATCTCCTGTGCGCAAGCGCCCGCTTGCTGCCAGTGCGCCTCCAGGGGGAACACATCATCCCGCTGCGCGGGGACGGTGGCTGGGCGGCCAATCTCCCCGGCGTCTAGCTCGAGGTACACCTGTACGTCCCATACCTGCGGGGCTGCCGACGTTTCAGACATGTAGCTCCTTCTCCGGGATCGGCATCCGGTCAGCGCCATACAGGGTTCAGCGCCGGGCGCCCGCGTGATGTCACTGTCCACGGGCGCCCCGGCCGCCGTCTGGTTCCGTGGCAGCCGGTGCCAGGGCGGGCGATGCGTGCGCTCCGGCCGAATGCACAGCGCCGCGTGCCACTGGTGGCGGGGCCTGGGGTCCCCCGGCCGCTTACCGCGCTGACTCGGGGTCGCTGATGTCGGCCACGGTGGCGTCCAGCGCCCGGGCCGCGTCGTCCGCGTTCAGCGCCACGGCCAGGCCGTGCTGGCCCGCCCCGAGGGTGATCTCCCGGCCGGCCATCCGCTGGTCGGCGATCACCGGCCAGGGGCGTAGCGCACCGAACGGCGTGATCGTGCCGCGCTCGTAGCCGGTCACCTCCCGGGCCACCGTGGCGTCCGGCATGGACAGGCGGCTGACGCCCAGCAGGGCCCGCAGCTTCGGCCAGGAGATGGTCCGGTCCCCCGGCACCAGCACGAACAGGAAGTCATCGTCGCCGCGTCGCACGACCAGGGTCTTCACTACCGCGGCGGGTATCACGCCGCGGGCCTGCGCCGCCTCGGCCAGGCTGCGCACCGGCCCGTGGCTGATCAGGCGGTAGGACAGGCCCGAGACCGCGAGGGCATCTTCCGCCGGATTAGGCATGGTCCAGTATCTCCTGCCGGCAGCGCTGGAAGCCGGGCCGGCCGGACCGGCAGAATGACCGTTATGCCCGCTCCTCATGATGCCGCCGTGGACGATGCCGCCGTTCCTGGAACCCCCGCCGCCGGAACCCCCGCTCCGGGAACCTCCGCCGCGGGGGTGGCGGCCGCCGGGAGCACCACGGGCGGCGATGGCTCCCCCGGCTCGGCCCGCTCCGCCGATGCCGGCCTCGCCGCCGCCCGCCCGGGCGGATCAGCGCCGGATGCGGGAACCCCGGACACGGCCGCGGAGCTCGCCGCGCTGCGCGGCGGCTGCACCCGGTTCCTGACCTGGCACGGGCCGGGCCGGGCCGCCGACCTGCTGGCCACGATCCCGCCGGACACGGTGACCGACCGCTACGGGGACGGCGGCGCCGTGACCGAGCTGGAGAGCGAGATCATGCTGGTACTCGGCAAGCCCGCCGCCGTGTTCCTGCCCAGCGGGACCATGGCCCAGCAGGCGGTGCTGCGGGTCCACGCCGACCGGCAGCAGCGCCGGCTCATCGTGTTCCACCCGGCCTGCCACATCGACGTCCACGAAGGACGCGGCTACGAACGCCTGCACCAGCTCACCGGCCGGCCCGTGGGTGAGCGGGACCGGCTGCTCGCGGTGACCGACCTGGAGCAGGTGGCCGAGCCGGTCGGTGCGTTGGTGATCGAACTGCCGCAGCGCGACCTGGGCGGCCAGCAGCCGGACTGGGCCGCGCTGGAGGCGCAGGCCGCCTGGGCCCGGGAGCGCGGCGCCGCGGTGCACCTGGACGGGGCGCGGTTGTGGGAGTCCGCCGCGGGCTACGGCAAGCCGCCGGCCGGTATCGCCGCGCTGTTCGACACCGTGTACGTGTCGTTCTATAAGGGCCTGGGGGCCCTGCCGGGCTGCTGCGTGGCGGGCCCGGAGGACGTCGTCGCCGAAGTGCGGGAGTGGCGGCACCGGATGGGGGGCACGCTGTTCGGCCTGTGGCCGAACGCCGCGTCGGCTCTGTCCTGCCTGGCCCGGCGGCTGCCGATGATGCCCCGTTACCTGAGCCACGCCCGGGCCATCGCGGACTCGCTGCGGGACCTCCCAGGCGTCACGATCCTTCCGGACCCGCCGCAAACCCCCATGCTGCACCTGCTGCTGCGCACCACGGCCGGCGACTTCACCGCCGCGTCCCGGCGGCTGGCCACGGAGCAGGGGGTGTGGACCTGGCCTGCGGCGATGAGCACCCCGGACCCGGGTACCCAGCGGGTCGAGCTGGTCGTCGGCGACGCGACGCTGGCCATGCGGCCCGCCGAGGTGCGTGAGTTCATCCGCGCCCTGCTGGCCGGGTAGCCGGGAAAGGAGCCGGGCCTAAGCACGCCAGAAGTCGAACGGGTCCCCCCCGGGCCGGAATCCGGCGGCCGCCGCCAGGCTGGCCGCCTCGCGGAACCGCTCGCCGACATAGCCGGGCAGGTGCGCGTCGCTGCCGAAAGACAGCGCCCTGCCACCTTCCTCCCGCCACCAGCGCAGCAGGCGGACCGACACGAGCGGGCTGGCCGTGTTCAGCTCCAGGACCCGCCCCGAGGAGGCCAGGGCCCGCAGCACCGCGCGGTACTCCTCCTCGAAGTCCGGCTCCTGGTAGCGGCCGGCCGCCTCGGGCCAGTACCGCCGCGGGTAATCCAGGTGCGCGAGGACCTCGAACAGGTCGCTGCCCTCGATCATCGCGACGACCTCGGCGAAGTACCGGCGCATCAGGGCGCCGGCGGGCTCGCGGCGCAGCAGCGCCCGCGCGTAGACCAGCCGGCCCCCGCTCGGCAGCGTGTGCACCGAGCCGAGCACCCGGTCGAAACGGCCGGACGACAGCACCGCGGCGGCGCTGCCCGCGAACAGGTGAGGCTCCCCGGCTTCCACCCCGGACAAGATCCGCAACGAGCGGTACCGCTGCCGGCACTCCTCCAGGCAGGAGAGGTAGCGGCTGATGTCCAGCGGCCGGGGTCCCCATTTGTCGTTCGGCGTGATGCCGGTGCCCGCGATCGGGTCGCCGGGTCCCCAGTCGGTGAAGTCGAGGTGCTCGGTGAAGGCCACCGCGGGCAGGCCGAGCTCGACGGCGCGGGCGCACGCGGCGGCCATCGAGGCCCGCGGGCCGGTGTCATGCGACCACTGCGAATGGACATGATTATCGGCTGGCACGTCTTTGTCGGCTGGCAGAGTCCCGTAGCCAGCCCGGCCACTGTCGGTGGGGCCGATGGGATTTGAACCCATACTTGCAGGATCCTAAGTCCTGTGCCTCTGCCGTTGGGCTACGGCCCCGCTGCTGGTCACGACGGTGTTCTCGATCGCGGCATCCCGCTCAGGCGGCTAGGTCCTGGCGCAGCCGGCCGACGTGACCGGTCGCCTTGACGTTGTAGTACGCCCGCTCGATCCGCCCGTCCGCGCCGACCACGAACGTGGAGCGGATCACGCCGACGGTCTTCTTCCCGTACATCGTCTTCTCCCCGTAGGCGCCGTAGGCCTGGAGGACCTCGCGGCCAGGGTCGGCGAGCAGGCTGAAGTTGAGGGACTCCTGGTCGCGGAACTTGGCCAGCTTCGCCGGGGTGTCCGGCGAGATGCCCAGCACGGTCAGCCCCGCGTCGGCAAGCTCGCCCAGGTTGTCGCGGAAGTCGCAGGCTTCCTTCGTGCAGCCGGGGGTCATCGCGGCCGGGTAGAAGTACACGATCACGCGCTGCCCGCGCAGCGCGGACAGCTGCACCGTCTTGCCGTCCGCATCGGGCAGTGAGAAGTCCGGCGCCTCATCTCCTGGCGCCAGTTTCTGGTCGGTCACGTGCGCTCCCTCCGGAAAGAACGACTCCACGTTACCGGGCCGGACAGGCCCGCGGGTGACCTTATTACGACCGGCTTACGCAGTCTGCGCAGGCCAGGTGGACGGTACGTGACCGCCGTAGAGTCCACGACGGGTGGCGGGGGATTGCGCGAAATTGCGTGCCAACTAGGGCAATCGCCAACCCAAGGAGGACCAAGCGTGTTCTCGCAGTTGAAGGCCCGTCGGTCGGGCGCTCCCCAGCCGGGGACGACCCTGGACCGGCCTGCCCGGCCCGTGCGCTTCGGCGTGCCGGCCCGGGCCGTCCGCCCGCTCGGCTTCGCGGCCGTCGCGGCAGCAGCGGCCATCGCCGTCACCGGGTGCAAGCCAGGGGTCTACACCAGTAACTCCTCGAGCGGCTCGCAGAGCGGGATGTCGTCGTCCTCAGCGCTGTCGCTGGCGGCACAGCAGACCCAGCAGATCAGGTCGTTCAGCGCGGCTGTGCAGATCCAGGCCACCGGCGCGCTGAACGCGACCCTGACCGGCACCCTGCACGAGGTGACCACGCCCACCCCGGTCATGTCGCTCCACGCCAACGCGGGTGCGCTCGGGAACATCCGGGTGATCCTGTCCAACGGCATGGCCTACATGAAGAGCCCGTTCATGATGAACACCTTCGGCAAGCCGTGGGTGATGGGCTCGACATCCGCCATGAGCAACACATCGGGCCTGAACCTCGGCCCGCTGCTCGGCCTGCTCTCGACCAGCAGCCCGCTGGTGCAGGTCCCGCTGTTCAGCCAGGGCTCGAACATCCGCATGATGGGCCGCTCGATGATGGACGGCTCGCGGATGTCCGAGTGGGGCGGCCATTACATGCTCTCCAACGTGCTGGGCAGCCTGAACTCCAGCCTGCAGCCGAGCATGCAGACCGTGATGAACAGCGGCATCAGCATGACCCGGTTCCGGGCCTGGATGGACACCACGCACATGGTGCGCAAGCTGGTCCTCATCGAGGTCGGTAACAACACCCGGATCACGATCACCCTGGTGATCACGTCGATCAACCAGCCGATGCACATCCGGATGCCATCGACGACGCTGGTCTTCATCCTGGGCGGTGCCACCGCCACGCCGACGCCGAGCATGACGGTCACGCCGACGGTCAGGCCGACCGTGACCGCCACCCCGAGCATGGGGATGACGCCGACGCCGACTCCGACCGCGACCAGCACCGCCGGTGTGCCCGGCACACCGACCCCGGTCCCGACCGGGGCGGGTCCCACCCACTGGTGACCCGCGCGGACTGACCGCACGCGGCAGGCCCGCCGGACCTGGAGATCACATGCCAGGACCGGCGGGCCTTTCCGCGTTCCAGGAACCAGACCGCCCGCCGCAGGGGGCGGGTCAGGAACCCCGGCCCGGCCGCCGCAGCGTGCTAGCTACCCGGCCTGCGCGCCGTTGCGGGCGGGTCAGGAGCCGAGCAGGGCCGCGATGATGGGAGCCAGGGCGCGGAACGCCCGCCCGCGGTGACTGATCTTGTCCTTATCGGCCGGGCTCATCTCGGCCGTCGTGAGCTGCGCCCCCTCCGGGACGAAGATCGGGTCATAGCCGAACCCGTTCGTGCCCCGCGGCGCGGTGGTCAGCGTGCCTCCCAGCAGGCCCTCGGTCACGTGCTCCGCCCCGGACGGCAGCACCAGCGCGGCGGCGCAGGCGAACTGCGCACCCCGGTGCTCCACCGGGACATCGGCCAGCTGGCCCAGGACCAGCTGCAGGTTGGCGCCGTCGTCGCCGTGCCGGCCGGACCAGCGCGCGGACAGCACGCCGGGCATCCCGTTCAGCGCGTCGGCGCACAGGCCAGAATCGTCGGCCACCGCGGGCAGGCCGGTGAACGCGGCCACCGCCCGGGCCTTGATCAGCGCGTTCTCGGTGAAGGTGAGCCCGGTCTCGGCGATCTCGGGCAGGTCCGGAAACTCGCTCAGGTCGCCCACGTCCACCGGGACCCGGCCGGCTTCGAGGATCCGGCGCAGCTCGATGAGCTTGTCCGGGTTCCGGGTGGCCACGATGAGCTTGTTGCCCATAGGGTCACCGCCCCGGCAGGTCGCGGGCGAGGGCGTCCCGCTGCATCCGGGTCAGCTGGGCGCAGCCCGCAACGCCGAGATCGAGGAGCTCGTTGAGCAGGTCACGGCTGAACGGCTCCTGCTCCGCGGTGCCCTGGATCTCCACGAAGTCGCCGTCGCCGGTGCACACCACGTTCATGTCGGTCTGCGCGGCCGAGTCTTCCTCGTAGTTCAGGTCGAGGCGGGGCTGGCTGTCCACGATGCCGACGCTGACCGCGGCCACCGACCCGACGAGCGGGTCACCCTTCAGCCGCTTGCGGCCGCGCAGCCAGGCCACGGCGTCGGCCAGGGCGATGTATCCCCCGGTGATCGCGGCGGTGCGGGTGCCGCCGTCGGCCTGGAGCACGTCACAGTCGATGACGATGGTGTTCTCGCCGAGGGCCTTGGGATCCACGCAGGCCCGCAGGGACCGGCCGATCAGCCGGGAGATCTCGTGGGTGCGGCCGCCGATCCGGCCCTTGACCGATTCCCGGTCGCCGCGGGTGTTGGTGGCCCGGGGCAGCATCGCGTACTCGGCGGTCACCCAGCCGAGGCCGCTGCCGCGCCGCCACCGGGGCACGTCCTCGGTGGCGCTCGCCGCGCAGAGCACCCGGGTCGCCCCGAACTCCACCAGCACCGAGCCTTCCGCGTGGTCCAGCCAGCCGCGGGTAATCCGTATCTCGCGCAGTGACGCGTTGCTGCGCCCATCGGGTCGGGACATGCATGCCACCCTATCGACCAGCGGACCGAGGTCGCGCGCCTCCGGCTCTTGCCCGCCGCCCGGCGACGTTTCCCGCGGAACGTTCGCCTGGATCGGGCAAATTGTCCGCCATAACGCACGTTCCGCGGGAAATGTCGGCTGGCAGGCTCAGCCTGGAGGGGTGGAAGACCGGCTGGAGGGTGTACGGACCACCGCCGAGCTGCTGTCCGCGGGGTTATCGGCGGGACGGATCCGGCGGCTGGCCAGGGACGGGGCCTTGTGCCCGCTGCGGCCGGGCGTCTATGCGGCGGCGGCTACCGTGACCTCGCTGGTCCGCGACCCGCGGGACGAGAAGGCCAGGCAGGCCGGCGATCAGCTGCTCCGGCTGGCCGCGACCCTCGCGGTCACCGGATCGCGGTCGGCGGGAAGCCACCGGTCCGCCGCGCGGGTGTACGGGCTCGCCCTGGTGGGCCGCGGCCCGGAGCTGGCGACTGAAATCACGCGGGCTCCTGGCGGCGGCGGCCACGCCGGCCGCCCCGGCACGCGGGTGCACATCGCCGCCCTGCCCGCGGATCATGTGGTCAGCTACCGCGGCGTGCCGCTGACCTCGGTGCCCAGGACCGTCATCGACTTAGCCCGCACGCTGCCCTTCGCCCAGGGGGTGGCCGTGGCCGACTCGGCCCTGCACGCCGGACTCGCGTCGAAGGACGAGCTCGGGGCGGTCATCGCGGACTGCCCACGGTGGCGGGGCCTGCAGCGGGCCCGCGACGTGACCGCGTTCAGCGATGGCCGTCCGGAGCCGGTGCTGGAGTCGCTCAGCCGGGCCGCCTTCCACCAGTTCGGGCTGCCGCCGCCTGACCTCCAGGTCTGGGTGGGCGATGACGATGAGGTCATCGCCCGGGTGGACTTCCTCTGGCGCCGTCACCGCACGATCGGCGAGGCCGACGGCGCGTTCAAGTACGAGACGCCGGCCCGGGCCCGCACGCAACTGGACCGCGACGCCCGGCTGCGCGCCGCAGGCTATGAGGTCGTGCACTTCACCTGGCCCGAGATCACCCGGGTACCAGCCCAGGTCGTGGACTCGATCCAGCAGGCGTTCAGCCGGGGCGGCGCCGGCTGACCGGCCGGGGGCCGGGGCCCGGGGTAGCTCGCCGGGGAGGGGAGGCGCGCCGCAGGCGTGTCCTCGCCGAGCCGGCGAGTAACCCGGCCGCCGCCGCAGACGAACGGCCTACCGGAGCGGGCCAGTGGGGGTCCGGGGGGGTCGCCCCCGGGCTAGCAAGGCCTAGCAGGCCGCGCGGTCGGGCGCACCGGCCTCGATCCAGCGGTATACCTTGCCGATCCCCTCGCCCAGCGGCGTCCGTGCCTGCCAGTCCAGGTCCCTGGCCACCCGGTCCACAGCCAGCGAACTGCGCAGCAACTCCCCCGCCCGGGGCCGGCCGGGCCGGGTCGCGATGGGATGCCCCGCCACCTCGCCGATGATGGCCACGATATCCAGCACGCTGACCTCGACCCCGGTACCGATGTTCCAGGTCCCGGGACGTCCCGCGTCGGCGGCGGCGAGGAAGGCGCTGACCGCGTCCCCGACGTAGACGTAGTCGCGGGTCTGCGAGCCGTCGCCGTAGAGGGGCGGATCGTTCCCGGCCAGGACACAGCCGCAGAAGATGGGGATCACCCCGGCGTCGCCCGCGGGATCCTGCCGGGGCCCGTACACATTGGCCAGCCGCAGGATCGAGTGCCGGGTGCCGTGCAGCCGGTTGTACAGCCCGATGTACTGCTCGGCGCAGTACTTCGCGATGCCGACCGGGGACTCGGGCAGCGGCAGCACGTCCTCCCGGGACGGGATCGGGGCGTTGCGGCCATAAAGGGTCCCGCCGGAGGATCCGAACAGCACCCGGGCCCCGGCCGCGCGGGCCGCTTCCAGCACGTTGACCGTGCCGACCACGTTGACCTGGGCGTCCTGCGCCGGGGCGTCGACCGAGGTCCGGACGTCGATATGGGCGGCCAGGTGGCAGATCAGCTCGGGCCGGGTCCCCCGGACGATCTCACCGATCGAACCGGCATCGGTGATGCTGAGCTTGTGCAGCCAGGTGGGCTCGTCGAGGCGCCCGGCCCGGCCGGTGGACAGGTCATCGACCACGATCACCTCGTCGCCCCGGGCCAGGAACGCGTCGGCGAGATGGGATCCGATGAACCCGGCCCCGCCGGTGACGAGTACCCGCATGCTTGAGCATCCTAAGCGCTGAGCCTCCGGGCCCGGCTCAGCCCAGGTCCACTACCTGGCCAGACGTGGCCAGGGACAGGGGGCCGGGAAAGTGAGGGGCCGCCTCCTCCAGCGTGCGCTGCCGGTCGTTCCACGGCACCAGATGGGTCAGGACCAGCCGCCCGGCGCCAGCCTGGGCCGCGTGCTCCGCCGCCTGCCGGGCGGTCAGGTGCAGGCCCTCGGGCAGGTCCGGGCCGTCCAGGAACGAGGCTTCGCACAGCATCAGGTCCGCCCCCCGGGCCAGATCCACCAGCGCCGCCGATTCGCCGGTGTCCGCCGAGTACGCCAGGGCCCGGCCGCCGGCCTCGATCCGGAACCCGAACGTCTCGACCGGGTGGTTCACGTGGGCCAGCGTGACGCGGAACGGCCCGATCTCCCGGGTGCCCGGCTCCAGGGTGCCGAAATCGAAGGCCCCCGTCATGCCCGGATCCTCTTCCAGGCCGTAGGCCTGGGCCATCCGCCGCGCCGTCCCGGACGGTCCGTACACCGGGATCCGGGGGCTGGGGGCGTCCGGCCCGTAGGTCCGGTCCACCCAGTAGCCGCACAGGTCAAGGCAGTGGTCAGCGTGCAGGTGGCTCAGGCACACGGCGCCGACGCCGGAGAGGCTGGTGTAGCGCTGCAGCGGTCCGAGGGCTCCGCTGCCCAGGTCGAGCAGCAGCCGGAACCCTTCGTGCTCGACGAGGTAGGACGAGGCGGGACTGTCCGGGCCGGGGAACGACCCGGAGCAGCCGAGAACGGTGAGGCGCACGGGCACTCAGGGTACGCCCGCTGCCCGGGGGAACGCGGCAGCGGAACGCGGCGCGGCCGCGCTGGCCGGTGAGCCGTCAGGGCCGGCCCGGCCGGCCGACCAGGGCGATCTGGCGGCTCTGCGCGACCAGGCAGCCTGTGCTGTCCCAGACCTCGGCTTCCTCGTCGAACCAGCCGCCGCTCACGTGCCGGCACCGGGCCGCGACCCGGAGCGCGCCGGGGGCAGGCACTGCCCGCATGTGCCAGGTCAGCTCGACCGTGGGCGACCAGCCCACCACCTCGATGCCGAACACCACGGGCGGCAGGGAGTCCACGGCCAGCGCGAGCAGATAGGCGTCCGGCTCGCGGGGCTCGCGGAGCTGGAAGTACCCGCGCATCTCCGGCGTTCCGGACGGCTCGCCCCGGGTCCAGCCGATCGTGGCGGGGTCGAGCCTGACGTCGACCTGCTTCACGTAGCCGCTGAACGCCCGCGGCCCCTGCGCGTCCTGGATGTCCTGGCACTCCCCGATGGGTGGCAGCCGGGGCGGCTCGCCGGTCCAGGACAGCGCGCCCACGTCGCCGGGGTCACCCAGGGCGCCGGTGGTGACCGTGGTCTCCACCATGGGCCTGCCCCCCTGGACCAGGGTGGCCCGGGCGGTGGCGGCGACCTTGCCCTGCTTGAGCCACTCGACTTCGACCTGTGCGGGCTCGGGACGGGGCGCCCGGAGGAAGTGCGCGCTGGTGGCGATGGGATACGGGTGCGGGGAGGAGTCCAGCACCGCCCGGAGCACCGAGGCCAGGAGCACCCCGCCGTTCACCGCGCCCGCGATCGCGAAGCGCTCGTCCGGCTGGATCTCGTAACGCCCGTCGCCGGCCGGCCTGACCGCGATGGCCTCGTCGAAGGCGCCCATTACACCGCGCTCATTGCACGGGGACGCCGGGGCGGGGCCAGGGAGCCGGGGGGACGGTTTTCGTTGCGGAGAAAATCAGGCCCACAGCTGGCCTTCCAGCCGCGCTTCGGCCTCAGCCAGCGTGCCGGAGTAGGCGCCCGTGGACAGATACTTCCAGCCACCGTCGGCGACCACGAACGCGATGTCGGCCCGCTCGCCGGCCGCCTGGGCCTTGGCCGCCATGCCCAGGGCCGCGTGCAGGGCGCCGCCCGCCGAGATGCCGGCGAAGATGCCCTCCTCGTCGAGGAGTTCGCGGGTCCGGCGCAGCGCGTCCACCGACGACACCGAGAACCGGGTGGTCAGCACCGATTCGTCGTACAGCTCGGGGACGAAGCCCTCGTCGATGTTGCGCAGGCCGTAGACCAGTTCGCCGTACCGGGGCTCGGCGGCCACGATCGAGATGCCCGGCACCCGCTCGCGCAGGAAGCGCCCGCTGCCCATCAGGGTCCCGGTGGTGCCGAGCCCGGCCACGAAGTGCGTGATGCCGGGCAGGTCCTCGAGGATCTCCGGGCCCGTGGTCTCGTAGTGGGCCCGCGCGTTGGCCTCGTTGCCGTACTGGTAAAGCATGACCCAGTCGGGGTGCTCCCCGGCCAGCCGCCGGGCCACCCGGACGGCCTCGTTGGACCCGCCGGCGGGCGGCGAGTAGATGACCTGCGCCCCGTACATCTCCAGGATCTGCCGGCGTTCCACCGAGGTGTTCTCCGGCATCACGCAGATCATGGTGTAGCCGCGCAGGTGCGCGACCATGGCCAGGGAGATCCCGGTGTTTCCGGAGGTGGGCTCCAGGATCGTGGTCCCGGGTGCGAGCAGGCCATCCTTCTCTGCTTGCTCGATCATGAAGAACGCGGCGCGGTCCTTGACCGAGCCGGTGGGGTTGCGGTCCTCCAGCTTGGCCCACAGCCGCACGTCGGGTGCGGGAGACAGCCTCGGCAGCCCCACCAGCGGGGTGTGGCCGAGACTGTCCAGCAGTGAGTCGTAACGCATGCGCTCTCCCGGGTGGGTCAGCCCGCCCCGCCCGCCACGGCCGGCAGCACGGTCACCGTGTCGCCGTCCTTGACCGGCGTCTCGAGGCCGCCGAGGAAGCGCACGTCCTCATCGTTGAGGTAGACGTTGACGAACCGGCGCAGCCCGGCCTCGTCCTGGAGCCGGTCGCGGAGCCCGCCGTACCGGGTGTCGAGATCGCCGATCAGCTCGGCGATGGTCGCGCCCGAGCCTTCCACCGCCTTCGCGCCGCCGGTGTAGGTGCGCAGGATCGTCGGGATGCGGACTTCGATGGCCATTGAAAAACACTCCAGGGTGAGGCGGTCGGTCTCTGCGGGCGTCCTGGCCGGCGCGGGCGGTGACGGCCGTCACCGGGTGCCAACGGGATGCCCCCCGCGATCATTCCAGGCCTGGGCCGTCCGGGGCACCGGGCGGGTCGTCGGTGATCCGGACTTCTTCCTCGGTCACCGTCCCGTCCACGATGCGGAACGAGCGGAACTCGACCATGTCCGGGTCGCGGGTGGAGACCAGGACGTAGTGGGCGCCCGGCTCGTTCGCGTAGCTGATGTCGGTGCGCGACGGATAGGCCTCGGTCGCGGTGTGCGAGTGGTAGATGACGGCCGGCTCCTCGTCCCGGTCGTCCATCTCCCGCCACACCCGGAGCAGTTCCATCGAGTCGAACTCGTAGAACGTCGGCGAGCGCTGGGCGTTCAGCATCGGGATGAAGCGCTCCGGGCGGTCCTGGCCGGCCGGCCCGGCGATCACCCCGCAGGCCTCGTCCGGGTGATCCGCACGGGCGTGCGCCACGATCTTGTCCCGCAGCGCGGGGTGGAGCGTCAGCATGGATCCGAGCGTAGCCGCCGCGGCTCCCGGGCGCGGCTCCCGGGCGCGGCTACCAGAGGGCCCGGACGAGGGTCTCCTGCAGGAACGTGAGCCAGTCGTAGACCCACATGTACGCGGAGCGGGGATCGGCCGGGTCGAGGTCCTGCACCCGGGCCTCGAAGTCCTCGGTGATCGACAGGCGGACCCCGAGGGCCAGCCGGACGTCGTTGAGGGCCCGCAGCCAGACCTGCCCTTCCTCCTCCGACAGCCGGACCCGGCCGCCGTCCTCGGGCAGCGTGGCCAGGACGGTGCGGGCCGCGGCCGCCTTGCCGTTGCGGAGTTCCTGCTCGGTGAACCGGCGGAAGTCACCCGCCGCCTCGGAGTCGTCCTGGTAGGCGTCGGGGAGCAGGCGGGCGAGCACCGGGTCGTCCGGCGGGGTTGCGGGGCCAGTCTGGCCGAGCAGGCGGGCCAGGTCGTCCAGGGGGTCGGGCGGCTGGTCCGGGCCTGGTGCCTGATCGGCGGCGCCGGGGCCCGGGCTGCCCGGGCCGGGGCTGCCCGGACCAGGGCTGCCCGGACCAGGGGGGCCGGCGCCGGG
>JAOPYP010000313.1 GCA_025964635.1 Actinomycetes bacterium
GAGGCCGGCGGCGGTCCCGGCAGCTACGCGACCACGCTGCCGTTCGCGCTGGCCCGCCGCCTCGCGGCCGCCCCGGCGCGGGTCGCCGCCGTGCTCTGCGAGGCGCTGCGGTCGGAACCCGGGGACGCCGGGATCGGCGACGTGAGTGTGACCGGGGGCGGTTACCTCTCCATCACGGTCACCCCGGACGCGCTGGCCCGGCTTGCGGTCAGGATCACCAAGGCCGGCCCGGGATGCGCCCGGAGCCTGGCCCTCCAGGGCGTGCGGGTGTCCGCGCCACGCGACGCCCGGCTGGTCACCGCGCGGGACTGGCCGGACGCATGGCAGCGGCTCACCGCGGAGCTGGCCGGGCGGCTGGCTGAGGCCGCGGGCGCCGGGGTGACCTGGGCACCTCCTGAGCGGGGAGACACAGCACGGGGGAAAGAACAGCATGGAGAACCCGGGCCGGGCGAACCCGGGCCGGGCGAACCCGGGCTGGCGGACGGGACGGGGAGGCCGGCCGCGGAGGCTATCGCCTACGCGGGGGAGGACGCCGTCCGGTTCGCGCTCAGCCGGCTCGCCAGCGGCGTTCCCCGGCTGCCCGCGCCTGATCTTGACCCCCGGGCACTGGCCGCGCAGCAGCTGGGCAATCCCGCCTATGCTGTGCGGTACGCGCACGCTCACGCCGCGTCTGCGCTGCGGCAGGCCGCTGATCTCGGGCTGCCGGGGCCGGATGCGGAGCGGTTCCAGCCGTGCCTGCTCGCGCACCCCAGCGAGCGGGTGCTGCTCGACGCGATGTCCTGGCTCCCGGAACGGGTCGCCGGGGCGGCGCGCCGCCGGCAGCCGCATGTGGTCGCCGCCTACCTGGAGGAGCTGGCCGGCCGGTACTTCGACTGGCAGGAGGCCTGCCCGGTGATGCGGCTCGGCTCGGTCCCCCCGGGGCCGGCGGACCCGCGTCCCGCGGGTGGCCCGCCAGCGGGCGGGGAGCTCATCCAGGCCCGGCTGCAGCTGGCCAGCGCCGCGCAGACGGTCCTCGGGACCGGCCTGCGGTTGCTGGGCATCGCCGCGCCCAGCCGGATCTAGCCAGTTCCGGACCGGGCCGGCCAGCTGAGCCGCCCGGCCAGGCCCACCAGAAGACACCCGACCGAGCAGAAGGACCGTGCCATGAGCCGTGTCGCCCACCCCGCCGGACCGCGGCACGCCGACGTGCTGCCCGCCGAGCACCCGCCGAGCCCGCCTGAGGACCTTAACGCCCTGCACCCGGTGATCTGGCCGCAGTCGGCCCGCCGGTCGGACGGCGTGCTCACCGTCGGCGGCCTGGACGTGCGTGACCTGGCCGCCGAATTCGGCACCCCGCTGTTCGTCTGCGACGAGGACGACTTCCGGCAGCGCTGCCGCAGCTACCGGGAGGCGTTCGGGGCGCAGGCCGGCGTGTTCTACGCGGCGAAGGCGTTCTGCTGCCGCGGGGTGCTGCGCTGGGTCACCGAGGAAGGTCTCGGCGTGGATGTCTGCACCGGCGGCGAGCTGGAGGTGGCCCTGCGGGCGGGAGTGCCGCCCGAGATGATCACCTTGCACGGCAGCAACAAGCTGGAGAGCGAGCTGGCCCGCGCCCTGGACGCGGGCGTGGGCCACATCGTGGTGGACTCCTTCGAGGAGATCGCCCGACTCGCCTACCTGACCGACCCGCCGGTTCCCGGCCGCAACGGAGCCGGGAAGAACGGCAACGGAGCCGGGGGGAACGCGGCCGGTGGGCCCGCGGCAGGCGGGAACGGCCGCGCATCCCGGCCCCGGGTGCTCGTCCGGGTCACCACCGGGGTGGAGGCGCACACTCACGAGTTCGTGGCCACCGCGCACGACGACCAGAAGTTCGGGTTCTCGCTGTCCTCGGGCGCGGCCGACGAGGCGGTGCGCCGGGTCCTGGCCTGCCCCGGGGTGGAACTGGCCGGGCTGCACTCGCACATCGGGTCGCAGATCTTCGACACCGACGGCTTCGAGGCGGCCGCCCGCCGGGTGCTGGGCCTCGCCGTCCGGATCCGCGACGAGCACGGCATCATGATCAGCGAGCTGAACCTCGGCGGCGGGCTGGGTATCGCCTACACACCTGACGACGACCCGGCGGACGTCAAGGTGATCGCGCAGAACCTGCACGAGATCGTGCGGGGCCAGTGCGCCGCGGCGGGCGTGGCCATGCCGCGGCTGACCGTCGAGCCCGGGCGCGCCATCGCCGGACCCGGCACGGTTACGCTGTACGAGGTCGGGACGGTCAAGGACGTGGACGGGCTGCGCACTTACGTGAGCGTGGACGGCGGGATGAGCGACAATATCCGGACCGCGCTGTATGACGCCGAGTACACCTGCGTGCTCGCCTCCCGCGAGTCGGCGGCGGCGCCGATGCTGTCCAGGATCGTCGGCAGGCACTGCGAGAGTGGGGACATCGTGGTCCGGGACAGCTACCTGCCCTCCGACCTGGTCCCGGGCGACCTGATCGCGGTGGCGGCCACCGGGGCGTACTGCCGCTCGATGGCCAGCAACTACAACCACGTCACCCGGCCCGCGGTGGTGGCCGTCCGGGACGGCGGGGCCCGGCTGCTCCTCCGCCGCGAGACCATTGACGACCTGCTCCAGTTGGACGCCGGATGATTAGCCAGCACCGGATTAGCCAGCACCGGATTAGCCAGCACCGGACGAGACCTAGGGTGATGCCGTAGTGCGGACGTTGAAAGTCGCGTTGCTGGGCTGCGGCACCGTGGGCTCGGAGGTCTACCGCCTGCTGACCCGGCAGTCCGAGGACCTGGCCGCGCGGATCGGCGCCCGGCTGGAGGTGGCCGGGGTCGCGGTGCGGCGGCCAGGCCGCGCCCGCGCCGTGCAGGTCGATCCCGCGCTGCTCACCGCCGACTCCATGGACCTGGTCACCCGGCCGGACGTGGACATCGTCATCGAGGTGATCGGCGGCATCGAGCCGGTCCGCTCGGTCCTGCTGGCCGCGATGAAGTCCGGCAAGTCCGTCGTCTCGGCCAACAAGGCGCTGCTCGCCGAGGACGGTGCCACCCTGCACGAGGCGGCCCGGGAGAACGGGGCCGACCTCTACTACGAGGCCGCCGTGGCCGGGGCCATCCCGCTGCTGCGGCCGCTGCGCGAGTCGCTGGCCGGGGACGAGGTGCACCGGGTCCTGGGCATCGTCAACGGCACCACCAACTACATCCTGGACCGGATGGACACCTCGGGCGCCGGGTTCGCGGACGCGCTGGAGGAGGCCCAGGCGCTCGGCTACGCCGAACCCGACCCCACCGCGGACATCGAGGGCTTCGACGCGGCGGCCAAGGCCGCCATCCTGGCCGGGCTGGCTTTCCACACCGGCGTCACCGCGGCCGACGTGTACCGGGAGGGCATCACCGGCGTCACCGCCGCGGACATCGCGAGCGCCCGGGAGCTCGGGCACGTGGTCAAGCTGCTCGCCATCTGCGAACGCCGGGACGGCGGCGTGTCGGTCCGCGCCCACCCGGCGATGATCCCGCGCAGCCACCCGCTGGCCGGGGTGCGTGAGGCGTACAACGCGGTGTTCGTCGAGGCCGAATCGGCCGGCCGGCTGATGTTCTACGGGGCCGGCGCCGGGGGAGTGCCCACGGCCAGCGCGGTGCTCGGTGACGTGGTCGCCGTCGCCAGGAACCTGATCGCCGGGACCCGCGGCCCGGACGCGTCCACCTACGCGAAGCTGCCGACGCTGCCGATGGGGGAGGCGCGGACCCGCTACCACGTCGCCCTGGATGTCGCGGACAAGCCCGGCGTGCTGGCCGCGGTGGCGGAGACCTACGCCCGCCACGAGGTGTCCATCAAGGCGGTGCGCCAGGAGGGCCGCGGCGAGGACGCCCAGCTGGTGATCGTGACCCACGCCGCCCCGGACGCCGCGCTCTCGCGCTGCGTCACCGAACTGGAGACGATGGACTCAGTACGGGCCGTGGCCAGCGTGATGCGGGTCGAAGGCGAGGGGGACGAATGACTGCGGACGTGACCTCCGCGGCGGCGGGCTACGTGCCCTGGCGCGGCGTGATCGAGCAGTACCGGGAGTGGCTCCCGCCGCTGCCCGGGACCAGCCCGGTGATCACGCTGGGCGAGGGGGCCACGCCGCTGCTGCCCGCCCCCGTGCTGTCCGAGCGGACCGGCTGCGAGGTCTATCTCAAGGTCGAGGGGGCCAACCCGACCGGGTCGTTCAAGGACCGGGGCATGACCATGGCGGTCAGCATGGCCGTCAGCCGCGGGGCGACCGCGGTGATCTGCGCCTCCACCGGCAACACCAGCGCCAGCGCCGCCGCGTACGCGGCCCGCGCCGGCCTGTCCTGTGCGGTCCTGGTGCCCCGCGGGAAGATCGCGCTCGGCAAGCTGGCCCAGGCCCTCGTGCACGGGGCCAAGCTGCTCCAGGTGGACGGCAACTTCGACGACTGCCTCGAGCTGGCCTGCAAACTCGCGGCCGACTACCCGGTCGCGCTGGTCAACTCGGTCAACGCGGACCGGCTGGAAGGCCAGAAGAGCGCGGCGTTCGAGATCGTCGACGCGCTCGGCGACGCCCCCGACGTCCACTGCCTGCCGGTCGGCAACGCGGGCAACATCTCCGCCTACTGGATGGGCTACACCCAGTACGCCGCGGCCGGGCGGGCCACCAAGACGCCCCGGATGCTCGGCTTCCAGGCCAGCGGGGCCGCGCCCATCGTCCGCGGCGAGCCGGTCCGCGCCCCGCAGACCATCGCGACCGCGATCCGGATCGGCAACCCGGCCTCCTGGGGACTGGCCGAGGCCGCCCGGGACGCCTCCGGCGGCCTGATCGACTCGGTCACTGACCGGCAGATCTTCGCGGCGTACCGGCTGCTGGCCTCCAAGGAGGCGGTGTTCGGCGAGCTGGCCTCGGCCGCCGGCGTGGCCGGCCTGCTCCAGGCCCGGGAACAGGACCAGGTCGCGCCCGGTTCGCGGGTGGTGTGCACGGTGACCGGCAACGGCCTGAAGGACCCGGACTGGGCGGTGTCGGCTGCTCCCGCCCCGATCACCGTGCCGGCGGACAGCGCGGCCGCCGCGGCCGCCCTCGGCCTGGCCTGAGGAGCGCATCCCCGTGAGTGCCGTCCGGTACCGGCTAGCGAGCCTGGGCCGTCAGGCCTGGGCGAGTGGCTGGTGGGGTTTTTTTGGCCGGTCGGCGCGAATGCCTCAGGAGACACCGTGAGCGGATCCCGGTGGCGGGACAAGCCTGTCGTGGTCCGGGCCCCGGCCAGCAGCGCCAACCTCGGTCCCGGCTTCGACGCCCTCGGCCTCGCGCTGTCCCTGCACGACGTGGCCGTAGCCCGGGTGACTGGCGGCGGGCTGGACATCGAGGTGTCCGGGGAAGGCGGCGCGACCGCCGCCGCGGGTGAGGCCCACCTCGTGGTGCGGGCCATGCGGGCCGCGTTCGACGTGCTCGGCGGCCAGCCGCCCGGCCTCAGCCTGCGCAGCCTCAACGCGATCCCGCACGGCCGCGGGCTCGGCTCGTCGGCCGCTGCCATCGTGACCGGCATCCTGGCCGCCCGGGGGCTCGCCCAGGACGGGGCTGCCCTGCTCCCGGACGACGCGGTGCTCGCCCTCGCCGCCCGCCTGGAAGGACACCCGGACAACGTGGCCGCGTGCCTGCACGGCGGCCTGACCATCTCCTGGACCGCTCTGCCTGCCGGCCCGGGCTACGGCCCGGATCCCGCCCGCCCGGGCGACGGCTCCGCCCCGGCCCCGCCCGGTCCCCGCGTGGTCCGCCTGCCGGTGCTGGAGGAGATCCGGCCGGTGGTTCTCGTTGCGGAAGAAAGCCTGGCCACGCAGACCGCGCGGGGCGCGCTGCCGGCCGCGGTGCCGCATCGGGACGCGGCCGCCAACGCCGCCCGCAGCGCGCTGCTGGTCGCCGCGCTGATCCGCGTCCCCGAGGTGCTGTTCGACGCCACCCAGGACTTCCTGCACCAGCCGTACCGGGCCGCGGTCATGCCGAAGACCGCGGACCTCCTGGCCCGGCTGCGCGCGGCCGGGGTGGCCGCCGTGGTGTCCGGGGCCGGGCCGTCCGTGCTCGCGTTCACCGTGGCGGGCCAGCCAGGCGGCCCTGACCTGGTGGATTCAATCGCGGCGGAAACGGGTATCGGATGGCGTATAAGCCCCCTGGCCATCGACCGGCAAGGCGCTACCCTCCAGACCGCCGTGCCAGGCGAACGCCCCAGAAACAGCGCGCGGTGACGCGTACCCGGACACGGGTGTTCCCGGATGCAGTGTTCCTGGATACAGTTCCCGGACACGACCTCCTGGACGCCTGGCCTGGCTGTCCTGGAAGGGTCGCGCGGAGACGCCGCAAGACTGGACAGGGTCATTCACGACACACGGACCGGTGCCGAGGGAATGCTGTGGGCTCTCCTAGTGTTAAGGTGGGTGCTGCACCAGATACCCCATCATGGGGCCAGGTGCTCGCCCGTTTCTTGCTTCGTGACCGGCTTGGCCGCCGGCTCGAGTCAGTGACGCTCCGTCAACTCTCCGGGTCACTACCTCCTCTCCGCATACACGAAACGCGGGGCGGTTGTGGTGAACCGGGAGCGGGCGGGAGGTCGAGGCGCGCTACCCCAGCCGTCTGGGCTCGTTCCGAAACCCCTGCTCCGGCCATGGAATCCGGGTTAACCCTGTGGCCACCGGCCGGTAGAGGGTCCGGGAACGAGGCACGGGCGGACGCGTGGTCCGCGGCGGTAAAGGCACAACAGATATGGCAGTACCTGGTCCGGCTGATTTCGCCGGGCCGTGACACCGGGTCGAACGGCCGCAGGCGCGGTCGACGCCCGCTCCCTGGGAAGGACCCCTCGTGAGCGACACCACCGAACTCTTCACCGGCTCCTCAGGCGTGCCTGAGGAGTCCCCTGGCTTCTCCGGCGACTCCGGCCTCTCCGCTACCGCGGGTGCGGGCCCGGCGTCCGGTGCGCCCGCGGGACCCGGTGAGACGGTGACTGACAAGCCCGCCCGCCGTGGTGGTACCGGGCTGTCCGGCATGCTGCTGGCCGACCTTCAGCGGCTCGCCCAGTCGATGGGCATCACCGGCACTGGCCGGATGCGCAAGAGCCAGCTCGTTGAGGCCATCCAGAGCAAACAGGGTGGCGGATCGGCTGGTCCCTCGGCGGGCAACGGGAGTGGGGCACTCGACAACTCAGTCCAGCGTGGCGCGTCCGCGGGAGCCGGCGCGTCTCGCCACCGTGAGCAGGACGCCATGGAGTCAGACACCACGACACAGCCCGGCCTGGGCGACGCCACGCAGTCATCAGGCCCGGCGCAGGACGCAGCCGAGACCACGCGCGAAGCACGGCGAGGCGGGTCCCGCGACGCAGCGCAGGCCGGCGCACCCGGACAGGGCGCCCAGGCTAACGGCACCGACGGCCAGCTGGCTTTCGCCGCGGCCGGAACGGGCACCTCCGCCCCTGAGGCCGGCCAGTCTGCTAACGGCGCCGGGGAGAGCGCCGGGCGGGCCGACGGCCAGCCGGGCCAGGACGGCCAGCGC
>JAOPYP010000329.1 GCA_025964635.1 Actinomycetes bacterium
ACGGGCGGCGCACCGGAGACGTCGTGGCGCTGGGTGATCGCCTCCCAGACCCGGTCGGGGAGCAACGGCATGTCGATGTTGCGCACCCCGGTCTCGGACAGCGCGTCCAGCACCGCGTTCACGAACGCGGCCGGGCCGCCGACCGCCGCGCACTCCCCGATGCCCTTGGCGCCGATCGGGTGGTGCGGGCAGGGGGTGACGACCTCGCTGTGCAGCTCGAAGCCCGGCGTCTCCCAGGCGGTCGGCAGCAGGTAGTCCATGTAGTTCGAGCCGACGCAGTTGCCGTCCGCGTCGAACGTGATGAACTGCATGTTGGCCATGGCGTACGCCTCGGCCAGGCCGCCCATGATCTGGCCCTCGACGATCATCGGGTTGATCCGGACCCCGCAGTCGTCCACGGCCACCGTGTTCAGCACGTCCCAGACCCCGGTCTCCGGGTCGACCTCGACGGTGACGATGTAGACCGCGAACGGCCAGGTCAGGTTGGGCGGATCGTAGTAAGCGGTGTTCTCCAGGCCGGGCTCCATGCCGTCCGGCATATTGCTGTAGGCGGCCATCGCGCATTCCTGGATGGTCACCCCGCGGTCCGGCGCGCTGCGCACGTAGAACCGGCCGAGCTCCCACTCGATGTCCTCCTCGGACACCTCGAGCAGATGGGCGGCCAGCTTGCGGGCCTTGGCCCGGATCTTGCGCGACACCATCGAGACCGCTGCGCCGGCCACGGGGGTGCTCCGGGAGGCGTAGGTGCCCATCCCGAACGGGGCGGTGTCGGTGTCACCCTCCTCGACGACGATGTCCTCCGCCGGGATGCCGAGCTCGTGGCTGACGATCTGGGCCCAGGTCGTCTCGTGTCCCTGGCCCTGGCCCCGCGCTCCGGTGCGGACGATGGCCTTGCCCGTCATGTGCACCTTGAGCTCAGCGGAGTCGAACATCTTGATGCCGAGGATGTCGTACTCGCGGCTGTTGCCCGCGCCGAGCGGCTCGGTCATGGTGGAGATGCCGAGGCCGAGCAGCCGTCCCCGGGACCGGGCTTCCTCCTGCTGCGTGCGGAAGTCCTCGTAGCCGATCGCCCGCAGCCCGACGTCCAGGCACTTGCCGTACTGGCCCGAGTCGGTCAGGAAGCCGAACGGGGTACGGTGCGGGAAGTCGTCGTCCCGGACGAAGTTCATCCGCCGGAACGCGGCCTGGTCCATGCCCAGGTCCTGGGCGGCGGCCTGCATCATGCGTTCCTGGAAGAACATGGCCTCAGTGACCCGGAACGAGCACCGGTAGGCGACCCCGCCGGGCGCCTTGTTGGTGTAGGTGCCGCGGGTGGACAGGTGCGCGACCGGGATGTCGTAGGCGGCGAAGGCCGAGTGCAGCAGCCCGATCTTGAACTTGCTGGGCTGGGCGTCGGAGAAGAACGCGCCATGATCAGCCTGGGTGCGCATCCGGATCGCGAGGATCTTGCCGTCCCGGCGCAGCGCCATCTCGCCGTCCAGGTAGATGTCCCGGGCGAAGTGGGTCGAGATCAGGTTCCCGGACTTGTCCTCGATCCACTTCACCGGCCGTTCGAGCAGGATCGAGGCCAGGATCGAGCAGACGTAGCCGGGGTAGACCGGGACCTTGTTGCCGAACCCGCCGCCGATGTCCGGCGAGATGATCCGGATCATGTGCTCGGGCAGCTCGGCGACCATCGCGACCGCGGCCCGGATGATGTGCGGCGCCTGCGTGGTCATGTACACGGTCAGCTTCGAGGTGGCCCGGTCGAAGTCCGCCACCGACCCGCAGCATTCGATCGGGGACGGGTGCGAGCGCGGGTAGTGCAGCTGCAGGCGGGAGATCACGTCCGCTTCCGCGAACGCCCGCTCGGTGCCCTCCGCGTCGCCCACTTCCCAGTCGTAGATGACGTTGCCGGCCTGGCCCTGCTTGTCGTCCCGGATGACCGGCGCGCCCTCGGCCACGGCCTGCCTGGGGTTCACGATGGGCGGCAGCGGCTCGTACTCGACGTCGATGGCGTCGCACGCGTCCTTCGCGATGTACGGGTCATCCGCGATGACGCAGGCCACTTCCTGGCCCTGGAACCGCACCTTGTCGGTGGCCAGCACAGCCTGGGTGTCGTAGGACAGCGTCGGCATCCAGGCCAGGTTGCGGGTGGCCATCATCTCGCCGGTGAGCACCAGGCGCACGCCGGGGATCTCCCACGCCTTGCTGGCGTCGATGGACTTGATCCGGGCGTGCGCCAGCGGGCTGCGCAGGATCTCCATGTGCAGCATGCCGGGCAGGCTGATGTCGTCGGTGTAGTTGCCCTTGCCGCGGATGAAGCGGTTGTCCTCGACCCGCTTGCGGCTCGCGCCGAGCCCGCCGATCTTGATTTCGTCCAGCGCCTGCGTCACGGCGTCAGCCCTCTTCCCGAAGCTTGTCGGCGGCCCACAGCACCGACTTCACGATGTTCTGGTAGCCGGTGCACCGGCACAGGTTGCCGGACAGTGCCCAGCGGACGTCTTCCTCGCTCGGGTCGGGGTTCTCGTCCAGCAGGGCCTTGGCGGCCATCATCATCCCGGGGGTGCAGAACCCGCACTGCAGGCCGTGCTCCTCCTTGAAGCCTTCCTGCAGCGGGTGCAGCTCGCTCGCGGTGGCCAGCCCCTCCACGGTGCTGATCTCGCGCCCGTCTGCCTGCACGGCCAGCATGGTGCAGGACTTGACCGGCCGGCCGTCCACCAGGACGGTGCACGCGCCGCAGTTCGTGGTGTCGCAGCCCATGTGCGTGCCGGTCAGCCCGAGCCCGCGGCGGATCAGGTGGGCCAGCAGCAGCCGGGGCTCCACCTCCGCGATCTTCTTCTGCCCGTTGACCGAGAACCGGATCCGGCGCATCGGGACATCACTGATCTCGTCGCCGTGATCCTCATACACCATCGTCATGTCAGGCCGCCCTTTCCGCAGTGCCGGCTACCCCAGTGCCGTCTACCCCAGACCCGCCGGCCCGCCGCAGGATGCGGGTCACGAACGTGTGCACCATGTGCCGCTTGTAGTCCGCGCTGCCGCGGTGATCGGTCCGGGGCCGCGCCGCCTCCGCGGCCAGCCCGGCGGCCATCTCGATGCTCTGCGCGGTCAGCGGCTGGCCGGCCAGCGCGCGCGCCGCGTCGGTGGCCGCGATGGTGGAGCCGCCCACCCCGGTCAGCGCGATCCCGGCGCTGGTCACGGTGCCGCCGGAGATGTCCAGCGCCACCGCCACCCCGACCGTGGCGAAGTCGCCGACCCGGCGCTCCAGCTTGAGGTACCCGCCCGCCCGGGTCCCGGTGGCGGGCGGGATCACGGCCTCCACGGCGACCTCGTCGGGCTCCAGGACGTTCTCGAACGGCCCGGTGACGAAACCGGCCATCGGGATGGTGCGCCGGCCGCGCGGGCCCTGGGCCACCACGGACCCGCCCAGCGCCAGCACCACCGAGGCCCAGTCACCCTGCGGGTCGGCGTGGCAGAGCGAGCCCACCAGTGTGCCCCGGGTGCGGACGATGGGGTCGGCAATCACCGGCGCCGCGGCGGCCATGGTCGGCTGCGCGGCCTTCAGCAGGACCGACCGCTCCAGGTCGGCGTGCCGGCACAGCGCCCCGATCCGCAGCGTCCCGTCCGGGTCGGCGCGGTGGTAGTCCAGGCCGGGCACGTTGTTGATGTCCACCACGAGTTCCGGCGAGGCGAAACGCAGCTTCATCAGCGGGACCAGGCTCTGGCCGCCGGCCAGCACCTTGGCGTAGTCCCCGCCGTCGCGCAGCGTGGCGATGGCCTCATCCAGGGAACGCGGTGCCTCGTAACGGAACCGAGACGGGTACATCCGATCCTCCAGGGTCCTGTCCGGACGGCACTGTCCTGCCGAACGCCGGATCGTGGTTCAGTCGTCGTCGCCGGCGGTGCTGGCGGGCTCGCTGGCCCCGGTGCCGGCCGCGGGAGCACCGCCATCCGTGGCGCCGATGGTGGTGGCCGCGGGCCCGGCGGGGCTTCGTTGCGGAGAATTTTCCGGATCAGCCACCGCGACGGGAAGCGTGTCCTCCTCCGGATCCGGGCGCGGCTCCTGGTGCGGCGGCCACGGCCCGGCGACCGGCTGGCCGGCGATCTTCAGGTAGTCGATCAGCTGGGGCCAGGCCCACACCGTGGGGGACTTGCCCTCTTTCGGGGCGTTCTCGATCAGTTCATACACGCGCGGGTTTCCGCGGCTGTGCCCGTCGGATTCGATCCGCATCAGCCCACTCCTACCCATGGCCAGATGGCATCCATGCCTCTGTGAGGTGAGCCACATGATCCGTCAGCCGGCAGGCGTGCGCAATACGTGAATAAGTGCTTGCTTAACTGTGCCCTAGGGGGCCCGGGCGGGAGCCGCCGGCCCCGGGCGGATCAGCTCCAGATCGTCACGTAGACCGGCGGCCGGAAGCGCGACGGCGGGACGCCGGCCGTGGGCGCGCGCATCAGCTGCATGGCCTCCGGCGTGGTCAGGAAACGCCGCAGCGCGCTGGCCACGGTGCTGCGGTTCTGGCGCTCCAGCAGCGTCACGTGCCAGCACCCGTCCACCGGCGTGCCCGGCACATCCACCAGGGACAACTCGCCCCGGCGCAGCTGCTGGGTGACGAGATGCTCGACGGCCGGCGCTACCCCGGCCCCGTCGGCGGCCGCGGCCCAGGCGGCGGTCTGGTTGGGGAACACCCCGATCATGTCCTCCGGGATCCGCAATGCCGCGAGCAGCTGCCCCGTGTCGCTGCCCGGGTCCGTGCCGGACGGGTCCACCAGCCACCGCCACGCCGCTGGGCTGCCGCGCAGCCGGGACTGCCCGGCGGTGACGACCACGAGGCGGTAGCGGAAGATCGGCTCGCTCACCACCGGCAGTTCCGGGTCACCGGCCACGCTGGGGCCGATGGCCACGTCCGCCAGCCGGTTCCCGACCAGCACCGCCATCTCGTGGGACACGGCCACCCCGGACGACACCTCGAGCGGCCCGGCGAAGCGCCGCCGGAACGCCTCGGTCAGCGGGCTGGCCACGAACTCGGCGAAGGTGGGCGAGGCCACCAGGCGCAGCTGCTCCGGGGCGCCCTGGGCGGCCCGGACCGCGGCGTGCGCCTCGGCGCCGAGCACCACGATCTGTGACGCGGTGGCCAGCAGGCGGGAGCCGCCCGCGGTCAGCGTCATCCCGCTGGGCCCGCGGCTGACCAGCTGGTCGCCGAGGTGCTGGCGGAGGGCGGTCAGCGCCTGCGAGACCGCGGACTCGCTGACGCCGAGCGCGTTCGCGGCGGAGGTCACCGAGCCCAGCCGGGCGACCAGCACAAACGCGTTGAGCTGGGTGAGGGTCATAGCTGTGTCTTATCCAGGTTCGCGATTCTCAGAGAGCAGCCGCACCGGCCGCTCACCCGGGCCTGGCGGCCCAGGATCGCTAGCCGGTTCTGGAAATCGCTCACGGACTGATTATTACCGCTGGCCGGCCGCACTCGTACACTGCGCAGACAGGTGGTTACCTCGAGGGGGAGCGTATGCAGGTTCCGGCCTACGTTGAGTACGAGAAGGCCACCAGCGTCGCGCACGCCCTCGCCCTGCTGGCTCGGTTCGGCCCGGAGGCGCGCATCCTGGCGGGCGGGCACAGCCTGATCCCGATGATGAAGCTGCGGCTCGCGCAGCCCGAAACGCTGATCGACATCAACGGGCTCAGCGAGCTGTCCTACCTCACGG
>JAOPYP010000335.1 GCA_025964635.1 Actinomycetes bacterium
GGGCCGGCCGGAGCGGGTGCCACGGCGGCGGCGCACGAGGCAGCACCCGGGAGCGCCGCCCGGCCGGAGGCGGGTCCCCACGACCCCGCCGCGGGGCCGGCCCGGGGCGAGCAGCTGACCCTGGCCGGGTCGGCCGAGTCCAGCTACATCCTGCCGCCGATGGCGCTGCTCAAGCCGGGCAGCGCGCCCAAGGAGCGGACCCGGGCCAACGACGTGGTAGTCCGCGCGCTGACCGAGGTGCTGGAGCAGTTCGAGGTGGACGCGCGGGTCACCGGGTTCAAGCGCGGGCCCACGGTGACCAGGTACGAGATCGAGCTGGGCCCGGCGGTGAAGGTCGAGCGGGTCACCGCGCTGACCAAGAACATCGCCTACGCGGTGAAGAGCGCGGACGTGCGGATCATCTCCCCGATCCCGGGCAAGTCCGCGATCGGGGTCGAGATCCCGAATGCGGACAAGGAGATCGTCAGCCTGGGGGATGTGCTGCGCTCTCCGGTGGCGGTCACCGACCACCACCCCATGGTGGTGGGCCTGGGCAAGGACGTCGAAGGCCGGACCGTGGTGGCGAACCTGGCCAAGATGCCGCACATGCTGATCGCGGGAGCGACCGGCGCGGGGAAGTCAACGTGCATTAACGGACTCATTACCTCGATTTTGCTTCGCGCTACCACGGACGATGTCCGGATGATCCTGGTCGACCCAAAGCGGGTCGAGCTGGCCATTTACCAGGGAATACCGCATCTGATCACGCCTATCATCACGAACCCGAAGAAGGCGGCCGAAGCGCTGCAATGGGTCGTTGGTGAAATGGACCGCCGTTATGACGATCTGGCGGCATTCGGGTTCCGGCACATCGATGACTTCAATAAGGCGGTACGGTCGGGCAAGCTGGCCCCGCCGGCGGGCAGCGAGCGGGTCCTGACCCCGTACCCGTACCTGCTGGTCATCGTGGACGAGCTCGCCGACCTCATGATGGTCGCCCCGCGTGACGTCGAGGACTCGGTGGTCCGGATCACCCAGCTGGCCCGGGCGGCCGGCATCCACCTCGTGCTGGCCACCCAGCGGCCCAGCGTGGACGTGGTGACCGGGCTCATCAAGGCGAACGTGCCGTCGCGGCTGGCCTTCGCCACCTCCAGCCTGACCGACAGCCGGGTGATCCTGGACCAGCCGGGCGCGGAGAAGCTGGTCGGGCAGGGCGACTGCCTGTTCCTGCCGATGGGTGCCAGCAAGCCGCTGCGCCTGCAGAACGCCTTCGTCACGGAGAAGGAAATCCGTGAGGTGGTGAGTCACTGCACGAAGCAGGCACAGCCGACCTACCGGGAGGACGTGGCCGCGCCCGAGGGCAAGCAGCGGGAGATCGACGCCGACATCGGCGACGACCTGGAACTGCTCATGCAGGCCGCGGAGCTGGTCGTCCGGACCCAGTTCGGCTCCACCTCCATGCTGCAGCGCAAGCTGCGCGTCGGGTTCGCCAAGGCGGGGCGCCTGATGGACCTGCTGGAAAGCCGCAACATCGTCGGGCCGAGTGAGGGTTCCAAGGCCAGGGACGTCCTGGTCCGGCCAGATGACGTGGACAGCGTGATTGATTCTCTGCGGGGCGGGCAGGACTGATCTAGGCCACGGCTCCTTCGCCGTGTCCCAGGGGGATGTCTACACTTGTTAGCGGCCCGGATATTCGGCGGGCGGCTCGCATCCGGTTACTGCTCCCGCTACCCGGGGCGGTGCGCAGTGCGATATGGCAGTGGAGGCGTTGGCGTGAGCATTGGTGACGCCCTGGCAGATGCGCGCCGCCAGGCGGGTCTCACCATTACGCAGGTTAGCCAGAGAACCTGCATCAGAGAGACAATCATCCGGGGGATCGAGCACGGCGACTTCTCAGCCTGCGGCGGTGACTTCTACGCCCGGGGGCATATCCGCAGCGTCGCGCGGGCCGTGGGGGCCGACGACGAGGAGCTGATCCGGGAGTACGACGCCGTGCACGGCGCGCCGCAGGCGATCAGGGCCGCGGACGTGTTCGAGCCGGCCACTCCGATCAAGATCAAAGAGCGGCGGCGGCCCAACTGGAGCCTGGCCATGGTCCTGGTCCTGGCGGTCATCGCCGGGTACGGGATCTACCGCGTGGTGAACTCGACGACGGCGCACGCCGCACGGGCCCAGGCCAGCTCGGGCCAGGTGGCGCAGACGCGCCCGACGCACCCTGCCGCGGTCCCCTCGACGCCCGCGGCCACGCCGGCCGCGCCCGCCGTGAACCCGAACGTGGTGATCAGCCTGACCGCGATCCAGGACTGCTGGGTCGAGTTCACCAAGCCAGACGGCCGGTTCCTCGTCCAGGCCTACGTGGTCGGGGGGAGCTCGAAGACCTGGACCTTCTCCCGGGCGGTGAAGATGGACATCGGCAATCCCGGGGGGATCGTGCTCACGGTCAACGGCAAGAAACTGCGCCACCCCGGCGTCGTGGGCCAGCCGGTCATGCTGAGCCTGGGGCCCGGGAAGCCGGTCACCGGCTAACAGCAGCACCAGGGCCCTTACCGTAGGCTTCCGGTGTGTCATCGAGTCAGCGAAGTCCCCAGTCACCGGAGCGCACGGTCAGCCTCGTGACGCTGGGCTGTGCCCGCAACGAGGTGGATTCCGAGGAGCTCGCGGCCCGGCTGGAGGCCGCGGGGTGGACCCTGTCCGGCAGCGATGACGCGAGCGTCGTGCTCGTGAACACCTGCGGGTTCATCGAGGCGGCCAAGCAGGAGTCGGTCAGCGAGCTGCTCGACGCCGCCGGGAGTGGCGCCAAGGTCGTGGCCGCGGGATGCATGGCGGAGCGGTACGGCAGCGTCCTGGCCGCTGAGCTGCCCGAGGCGCAGGTGCTCAGCTTCGACGATTACGGCGACATCGGCGCCCGTCTGGACGCCGTGCTGGCCGGGGAGCGGCGGCCGGCCCACGAGCCGAGGGACCGGCGGCGGCTGCTGCCGATCGCCCCGGCTGACCGGTCCGCAGGTACGGGCAGCCACCCGCCGGGGCATGGTGCTGAGCGCGCAGCGTTCACCGCGGCGGGGATCTCGGACCTCCCGCCTGGGCTGGCGCCGGTGTCTGGCCCGCGGACGCTGCGGCGCCGCCTGTCCGGCGGCCCGGTGGCCCCGCTCAAGATCGCGTCCGGATGCGACCGGCGGTGCAGCTTCTGCGCGATCCCGGCGTTCCGCGGCGCGTTCCTGTCCCGCCCCCCGGAGGACCTGGTCACCGAGGCGGGGTGGCTGGCCGGCCACGGCGTCCGGGAACTCGTCCTGGTCAGCGAGAATTCCACGTCGTACGGCAAGGACCTGGGCAATCCGCGGCTGCTGGACGAGGTGCTGCCCGCGCTGGCCGCGGTGCCGGGCATCGACCGGATCCGGGTCAGCTACCTCCAGCCCGCGGAGGTCCGCCCCGCGCTGATCGAGGTGATGGCCTCCACCCCCGGCGTGGCCCCCTACTTCGACCTCTCCTTCCAGCACGCGAGCGGCCGGGTGCTCCGGGCGATGCGGCGCTTCGGTGACCGCGAACGGTTCGGGGCGCTGCTCGCCCAGGTCAGGCAGGCGTGCCCGGAGGCGGGCGTCCGGTCCAACTTCATCGTCGGGTTCCCGGGCGAGACCGCCGACGACGTCGATGAGCTGCAGCGATTCCTGTCCGAGGCGCGGCTGGACGCGATCGGCGTCTTCGGCTACTCCGACGAGGACGGGACCGAGGCGGCCACGCTGCCCGGCCAGCTCGATCCGGCCGAGATCGCGCGGCGGGTGGATGAGCTGGCCGGCCTGGCCGATGAGCTGATGGCCCAGCGGTCCGCGGACCGGGTGGGCGAGGTCGTGGAGGTCCTCCTGGAGGAGGACCTCGGCGATGGGACTTACCTCGGCCGGGCAGCTCACCAGGCGCCGGAGGTGGACGGGACCACGACCGTGCGCGGCGTCGCCGGGGCGGCCATCGGCGGGATCATCCCCGCCCGGGTCACCGAGGGCGATGGCGTGGATCTGGTGGCCGACTGGCTCGCCGTGCCCACGGCGGCCGCCGGGCGCGGGTGACCGCATTGAGCCAGCCCGCCGCGGAGACGGGCGGGGGAGCGCGGCCGGCCCCGCCCGCGGCGCAGGGTGGCATCCCCCAGCCGGGCGTCATGAACGTGGCCAACGCGCTCACCATGCTCCGCCTCGTGCTGGTCCCGGTGTTTGTCCTGCTCCTGCTGGCCGGCGGGACGGGCTGGCGGATCGCGGCGTTCGCCGTGTTCCTGATCGCGTCGGTCACCGACCTGCTGGACGGGCGGATCGCCCGGCAGCGCGGGCTGATCACGGACTTCGGGAAGATCGCGGACCCGATCGCCGACAAGGCGCTGACCGGGGCGGCGCTGGTCACGCTGTCCGCCCAGGGCGCGCTGGCCTGGTGGGTCACCGCGGTGATCCTGGCCCGTGAGGTCGGGGTAACCGGGCTGCGGTTCTGGGTGATCCGGCACGGGGTGATCGCGGCCAGCCGGGGCGGCAAGATCAAGACCCTGCTCCAGGTGCTGGCCATCGCCCTGTACGTGCTGCCCGGGCCGCCGGGGGTCGTGCGGACGGTGGTGATGGGACTCGCGGTCGTGGTCACCTTGGTGACCGGCGCCGACTACGCGGTCCGGGCCGTACGCCTGCGCCGCCGCAGCATGTCCGCGGCGGCCCGGTGATTCCGGTGCCGGCCCAGGCGGAGAGCGGCCCGGTGAACCCGGTGGCGCCCGGCGACTCCGCGGCGGAGCTGATCGCCCTGCTGACCGCCCGGCAGCAGAGCATCGCGGTCGCCGAGTCGCTCACCGGCGGGCTGCTGGCCGGGGCGCTCACCGACGTCCCGGGCGCCTCAGCGGTCTTCCGGGGCGGCGTCGTGGCCTACGCGACCGAGCTCAAGGCCGTGCTGCTGGGGGTGGGCCGCGACGTGCTGGAGGCCCGGGGGGCGGTATCCGCCGAGGTGGCCGCGGCCATGGCCGAGGGGGTGCGTGACCGGCTCGGCGCCGCTGTCGGTGCCGCCACCACGGGGGTCGCCGGCCCGGACCCCGCCGAGGGGAAACCCGCAGGCACGGTGTACATCGCGGCCAGCGCCGGGGATCAGACCCGGGTGCGCCGGCTGGCCCTGTCCGGCAGCCGGGCCGCGATCCGCGCCGGAACAGTCCGCGAAGCGCTGGCGTTGGTCCTTGTCATCGTGCGGGAAGAGACCCGATGATTACAGTGTTACGTTAGCAGCGAACACGGCCGCAGGTGCTTTCCCTACTGTCGGTGAGGGCGAGTACCGTGGAGCTATCGAATTACCACTTCGCGAAGGGAGTGCCGCGATGGTCCTGCTTCGTCACTTGCTTGGTGACGTGCTGCGGCGGCTACGTCTGCGGCAGGGTCGAACCCTGCGCGAGGTGTCGGCCGCGGCCCGGGTGTCGCTGGGATACCTGTCCGAGGTCGAACGGGGGCAGAAAGAAGCGTCCTCTGAGCTGCTGGCCGCCATCTGCACCGCGCTGAACACCCCGCTGTCCCACGTGCTGGGAGAGGTCTCGGACAGCTTCGCCCTGGCCGAGCTGCAGAACGATGCGGTGCTCACCCCGGCTGGCGGCCCGTCCCAGGACCGCCGGGAGCCGGTGAAGCGGGCCGAGCGCGAGCTGCAGCTCCCGGTGTCCCGCGCGTTCTCCGCCGAGCTCCGGCCCGAGAAGCTCCGGGTGCCTGCCGGGCACGTCCGGGGCATGGACTCCGAGCCTGTCCTCGACGCGGTGGGGGTCAACGAGGATCATCCCGCCTTCGACGAGGTCACCCGGCGGGTCCGCGGCGACTTCAACGACATGGTTCCGGTGTAAGCCGGAACAGCGGCAAGCTGGCGGGCGGGTGCTGCGGGAGCGGCACCCGCCCTCTATTTTTCCCTAACGGCCTGACCGGCTGGCTCGTCAGCCCCGGCCCGAGGAGTGTGGGGTCAGGCCCAGGCGCGGGGGTCGTCGGTCAGCTCGACGATCCGCTCCGGCAGCCGCCCCGTGGCGATGTGCTCGAGCGTGACCTCCTCGAGGATGGCCCGCTCGTTGGCGCGCAGCGCGATCCAGACGCTCTGCAGCGGCTCCGCCACGCCGATATAGCCGATGTTCTCCGGCCGCTCGCCGCGCACGCCGACCAGCTGGCCGTCGATGGCCCGGATGATGTCGGCCAGCGCGATGTCGGCGGCGGGCTTGGCCAGCCAGAAACCACCCTCGGGGCCGCGCTGGCTGCGGACCAGGCCCGCCCGGCGCAGCTGGGTGAGGATCGCCTCCAGGAACTTTCCCGGGATGTGCTGCGCCCGCGCCAGCTGTTCAGCGGTGATGTGACCGCCGTCCGCCGCGGCCAGTTCCACCGCGGCGCGAAGCGCGTAGTCAGCGCGGGCAGAGAGCCTCATGTCCAGCATTATGCAGGTTGCCGGGGACCAGACGGGCCGACTGGGCCATCAGCAGGACTGTTTTAGTAGGAAATTAGCCCTCGCCTGGTCATCGCGGATGGTCTCCCGGGGCGCCCCGCCCGGTCACCGGGCCAGTCCCAGGACCTCCGCGGCGGCCTGCGCGTTCGCGCGCGCCGCACCGTAGGTGGCCACGTGCACGCCGACGGGCGGGATCCACAGGGGCAGCCCCATCTCCAGCACCACCGTGTCCGGGCGCGCCGCGGCCAGCCCGGTCACCACGGCCTGGGCCGCCGGGTAGCGGTGTGCGTCGCGGACCACCACGATCAGTCCCCGGCCCGCCGCCCGGGCCAGCGCCGCCCTGATCACCGCGGCCGCGTCAGCCACCGCCAGGCCGGCCGGGACGCGCTGGATGCTCGCGTCCGGCACCCAGGGACGCAGTCCCCAGGGGACATCGCCCACCGCGATGTTCTCCTGCGCGTCCAGCTGCAGCACCACCGGGTCGGCCAGCGGGCCGGGGACGGCGGAGGCGTGCACCGCGCGGCGCGCGGCCACCAGGCCGATGTGGGCGCCGTGGTCGGCGAGCCGTCCCACGTCCGGCTCCGCCCCGTCCAGCCGGGCCCGGGGGGCCGCCTCGGCCAGCCAGGTCCGCAGCCGGGCCACGTTCTGCTGGGCCTCCGCGAGCCGTTCCGCGGGCAGCCGGCCTGAGGCCACCGCCTCGCTCAGGGCCCGGCGGACCGCAAGGTAGCTGTCCTCCGCGGCGTCGCGGCCGAAGCAGAGCAGGTCGGTGCCGGCGGCCACGGCGAGCACCGCGGCCTCCGGGATGCCGTGCAGATCGCTCACGGCGCGCATTTCGAGGGCGTCTGAGATGATCACCCCGGTGAACCCCAGCTCGCCCCGCAGCAGGCCGCTCAGGGCCGCGGCGGACAGGGTGGCCGGGGCGTCCCCGGTGAGTTCCGGCACCCGGAGGTGGCCCGGCATCACGCCGCGGACCCCGGCCGCGATGGCCGCGGCGAACGGGGGCAGGTCCCGGCGGCGGAGCAGGTCCAGGCTGGCCTGCAGGGTCACGATGCCGTGGTGGGAATCGGCGCTGGTGCTGCCGTGCCCGGGGAAGTGCTTGGCGCACGCCGCCACCCCGGCCGCCTGGAGGCCGCGCACGGCCGCCGCGGCGTGCCGGGCGACCAGGCCCGGGTCCGGGCCGAACGACCTGATCCCGATGACCGGGTTGTCGGCGGCGGTGTTCACGTCGACCGACGGGGCGAGGTTCACGTTGACGCCCAGGGCGGCCAGGTCCTGGCCCAGCGCCCGGTGCACCGCGGCGGTCAGGTTCACGTCGTCCACCGCGCCCAGCGCGGCGTTGCCCGGGTAGGGGCTGCCGGTCAGGTGGGCGATCCGGGTGACGTCGCCGCCCTCCTCATCGATGGCCACCAGCGGCAGGCCGCCCGCCGAGCGGAGCTGGGCGGTGAGCCCGGCCAGCTGGTCCGGCCCGGCGATGTTCGGGCCGAAGATGGTCACCCCGGCCAGGCCCCGCTCCAGCGCGGACAGCACCCAGCGGGGGGCCCGCTCCCCGGGAAACGGCGGGATGAGGATCGCGTCGGCCATCCGGTCCAGCACCGGATCGGCGGAAACACCCGCACTCACCCCTTCACCGCCCCGGCGACCAGGCCTGCGGTCATCCGCCGCTGGACGATGAGGAAGAACAGCACCACCGGGATGGTGTACAGGGTAGAAGCGGCCATGATCGGTCCCCACTGGGCGCCGCCGCGGGCGAAGAAGAACGTCACGTAGATCGGCAGCGTGTAGTCGGAGTGGGCCTGACCGAGGAAGGTCAGGGCCACGATGAACTCGTTATAGGCGGTGATGAAGGAGAAGATGCTGGTCGCCACCAGGCCCGGTGCGACCAGCGGGAACAGGATGCGCCAGAAGATCCGGAACGCGCCCGCCCCGTCCACCGCCGCCGCCTCCTCCAGCTCGCGGGGCACGGTGGCCACGAAGTTGCGCAGCATCCAGATCGACACCGGCAGCGCCTGCGCCGCGTACACCAGCACCAGGCCAGGCAGGCTCTGCAGCAGGTTCAGCCGGTTGAAGTCCAGGAACAGCGCGATGATCAGGGCCTGCCCCGGGATCATCTGCACGATCAGCAGCAGGATCAGGTAGGACGCCCGGAACCGGAACCGGAACCGGGCCACCGCGACCGAGGCGAGCAGCGAGATCAGCGAGGCCAGCACCACGGTGGATACCGTGACCAGGAGGCTGTTGCGGAAGAACAGCCACACCGGGCCGATCCCGGACGCCTGGCCGCTCATCACGGCCGAGAAATTGCCCAGCGTCGGATGGGTGGGCAGCAGCCGCGGCGTCAGCGAGTAGATCTCCTGGGAGGGCTTGAACGCAGTGGAGATCATCCAGAAGATCGGGAACAGGGTGATCAGGGCGACCAGCACCCCGATGGCGTTGAGACTAAAGGTCTTGGTCTTCCTGACCGCCCGCGCGTGGGTCCGGGGGCCCGGCCGGCCGATGCCGGGCCGGCGGATCCTGAGACTGGGGGCGGTCACGTGAGCGCTCCCTGCCGGACGGAAGCCCGCACGTAGCCGACCGTGACGATCAGCAGGATGACGGTGAGGATCAGCGCCAGCGCGCCGCCCAGGCCGTAGCTGGGCGGGAACGTGAACGCCTTGTCGTACAGGTAGAGCGACAGGTTGAACTCGTCGCGGTTACCGAGCCCGCCGGTCAGCAGGTACGTCTGGGTGAACACGTTGA
>JAOPYP010000338.1 GCA_025964635.1 Actinomycetes bacterium
ATCGTGCGCACCCTGGCCGTGCGCGAGATGCCTGGGTCGGCAACCCCCGAGGACCAGCTGGCCGACGCGGGCATCGACTCCCGCGCCATCACCGCGGCGGCCCTCACCCTGGCCCGCGCCTGACGCAATCTGTCCCGGGCCCCAGATCCGGGGGGTCCGGCGCTGGCGGGCCGGGGTGCTACGCGCCGCCGGGAACCGCGCGGAGCCGCTCCGCGGCCACCCCGGCCAGCCGGCCGATCTGGGACAGGATGCCGAGTTCGCGGAAGCCCAGCCGCGGGCCGGCCCGGCCCGGGCCTGGGGAGCTGACCCGCTCTCGGGGCACCTTCAGCTCCCGGCCGGGCCGCCCTACCCCGGCACCACCCCGGCCCTGCACCACCCCGGCCCTGCACCACCCCGGCCCGGCACCACCCCGGCCCGGCACCACCCCGGCCCGGCACCACCAGCACCGGCCACCCCGGCAGCCGCATCTCTCCCCTAGGCCACTGCCCCGGCCCAGTCCGATTTCGTGATCAACGGGTTGGTGTCGCCCCAGCAACACCAAACGGTTGATCACGAACGTGGCGCGTGACCTGAGGGGCCGATGTGGCTAGTGGGGCAGATGAGTGAAGAGGTCACGGGCTGGCCCCGGCCCGAGCTCCCTGGGACGCTCCCTGGGACCGGCCCGGGCCCCCGGACCGGGCCGGTCCGGGGACCGGCGCGGGTCAGCCGGCGGTAGCGCCGACGGAACTGGCGTCCTCGGCGGTGAGCGGGCTGGCGATCTCCTCCAGGCCCTTGCGCTCGGCCTTGACCCCGAGGAACACCTCGACCAGCCCGGCCAGGATCATCAGCGAGGCGCCGATCACAAACGCGATCACGGTGTTACTCACCTTGCCCGTGCTGACCAGGGACGAGAACAGAAGCGGGCCGGTGATCCCGCCCGCGGCGGTGCCGATCGCATAGAAGAACGCGATGGCCAGGGCCCGGGTCTCCATCGGGAACACCTCACTCACGGTGAGGTACGCGGAGCTGGCCCCGGCCGAGGCGAAGAACAGCACCCCGCTCCAGCACGCGGTCATGGTCACCGCATTCAGGTCGCCGGCGCTGAACAACCAGGCGGTGCGGCGCGGCCCGGGAACAGGCGCTGCGCGCCGCCGGGCCGGGGTGCTACGCGCCGCCGGGAACCGCGCGGAGCCGCTCCGCGGCCACCCCGGCCAGCCGGCCAATCTGGGACAGGATGCCGAGCTCGCGGAAGCCCAGCCGCGGGCCGACCCGGCCGCGCACTACGGTGATCGCGCCGCAGGCCCCGTCGCCCGCCAGGATCGGCCCGACCGCGACCGAGCGGGCGCCGATGACGCTGGCCACCGGGCGGCCGTCGGGCAGGCCGCCGAGCATCCACTCGTCGTCGATCGAGGCCCGTATTTCGGGGGTGCACCGGGTCACCGCCGAGCTGATCACCGGGCAGGACTGCGCGGCGACTTCGCCCAGCGCCGCGACCAGCCCGGGATCGGGCTCCCGGGCGGACACCGCCCGGCGCGGCGGGCTGGTGAGGAAGTCGACGAAAACCCAGTCCGCGAACTTGCCGCTCAGCGCCTCCGCCATCATCGAGCGCAGTTGCGTCTCGGCGACCGCGGTGACCGCGGCGACGGCCGCGCGGGCCATGGTGTCGAGGCCGATCGTCCATGCGGTAGCCAGCCGGAGCAGATCGTCGCTGGGCACCAGCCCGGCAGCCCATCCGCCCGGGTCGTTTGTCGCTGGCCCGCCAGTTATCCTCATCACCGGCCCGTCGCTGGCGGCCGGCCACCGCTCGAGCCGGCCTCGCGTCTGGATCTTCACCGGGGCAGACTGCCCCGGGAGAATGGCCTCAAACTGAGGGCCAGACGCGCAAAGGGGCCAGGCATGCTGACTGAGCGGGAAGCGGAGCAGTTCCGGATCCGGCAGCTGGTCGAGATGTGGGCCCTGACCAGGGACGCCGGGGACTGGGACGGGTTCGCGTCGGTCTGGCACCCCGGCGGCTGGATGACGGCCACCTGGTTCCAGGGCCTGGCCCCCGACTTCATCCGGGCCAGCCGGGAAGGTTTCGACGCGGGGGTGAGCATCCTGCACTTCCTGGGCGGATCGCGCTGCGAGGTGACCGGGGACCGCGCGGTGGCCCAGACCAAGATGACCATCCAGCAGCGCGCCAGGGTGCACGGGATCACGGCCGACGTCACCTGCACCGGCCGCTTCTACGACTTCCTCGAGAAGCGCGCTGGGGCATGGGGCATCGTCCGGCGGCAGCCGATCTACGAGAAGGACCGGCTCGACCCAGTTGACCCCGGGGCCCGGCTCACCCTCGACCAGGATCAGCTGGCCCGGTTCCCGGCCGGGTACCGGCACCTGGCGTACCTGCAGTCCCAGCTGGGGTACCTGATCGCGCCCCGGCTGCCCGGGCTGCGCGGGCCCGAGGTGGAGCGGCTGTACCTGGAGGGCCGGGACTGGCTCGGCGGGTCGGCCGCGCCGGGGATGCCTGCCGCCGGCGGCCTGCTCTCCCCGGCCGGCCCAGCCTGACCCCGGTCAGATCTCGACCGTGGTCCCCGGGGCGACCCGGGAGAAGCTGTCCTCCTTCCCGCACATCGGCAGGAAGTTGTCCAGCACCATGAGGCCCACGTCACCGAACAGGGCGTCGTGGATGGCGTAGCCGCGCTGCGGGGCCACCTCCCGCGCGTAGTCGATCATCTCGCCCGTCTTGAGCCACGGCCCGCTGGCCGGCAGCAGCAGGGTCTGCACCGGGTCCTGCGGCACGGTGAACGAGTCGCCCGGGTGGAAAACCGAGCCGTCGATGAGGAACCCGGTGTTCTCGATCACCGGGATGTCCCGGTGCAGCACCGCGTGCAGGTGCCCGTAGGTGTGCACGTCGAACCCGGCGGCGGTGAACGTGTCGCCCTCGTCCACCACGTGCACCTGCTGCTGGCTGAACCCGGCGAACTCGCTGGCCACCGAGGCGTTGGTCCACAGCTGCAGGCCGGGATCGGCGGTGAGCGCGGCGCGCAGGCTGTCCGCGTCGAAGTGGTCGAAGTGCTCGTGCGTGACCAGCACCGCGCTGGCCCCCTCCAGCGCCCTCGGCATGCTCCACGCCGCGGGATCGATGACGAGCGTGACCCCGTCCTTCTCCAGCCTGACGCAGGCGTGCTCGAGCTTGGTCAGCTGCATGTGCCCTCTCCCTGACTTAGGCGGATGTTCACGACCCTACAAGGCCGCCCCGCTGTGGTTCCGGCGGCCGCCGGAACCACGATGGTGCGCGTGCCGGCGTCCTCGAGGCCCGGCGTTCAGCGGGGAGGCAGCACTAACGAACCACCCGGGCGCCGACCGCCATCCGGGTGGCAAGCTCGGCGTCGATCTGCCGGGCGGCGTCGAGCAGCCGGGGCAGGAACTGCTTCTCCAGCGTGCGCATGGGCACCCGGGCGGCGTGCGCGCTGGCATTGATGGCGGCGACCACCCGGCCTGAGCTGTCCCGGATGGGCACCGCGATCGACCGGACCCCGGCCTCCAGCTCCTGGTCCACCGCCGCCCAGCCCTGCGTGGCCACCTTGGCCAGGATCTGCCGGAGTTCGGTCTCGTCCACCACGGTGCGCTCGGTCAGCTTGCGCATGGTGGTCCGCCCGAGGTGCGCGTCCAGCTCGTCCTCGGGCAGGCTGGCCAGCAGGACCCGGCCCATCGAGGTCGGGTAGGGCGGCAGCCGGGTACCCACGGTGAGCGCGATCGTCATGATCCGGTTGGCCGAGGCGCGGGCCACGTACACGATGTCGTCGCCGTCGAGCACGCTCACCGAGCAGGACTCGTGCAGTTCCTCGGTGAGGTCCTCCAGGTGCGGCTGGGCGATCTGGGCCACGCTGAACGACGACAGGTACGCGTAGCCGAGCGCGAGCACCCGGGGCCGGAGCGAGAACTGCCGCCCGCTACTGCCCACGTAGCCCAGCTCCTGAAGGGTGAGCAGGAAGCGGCGGGCCGCCGCCCGGGTCAGGCCGGTCCGCTCCGCCACCTCGGACAAGGTCAGCGACGGCCGCTCGGAGGAGAAACACCGGATCACGGCCAGCCCCCGGTCCAGGGACTGGACGAAATCCGTCCGGCGCGCCGGGCTGGACCGCCCGCTCGCTGCGGCATCCTCCCCGGTGCCCGCCTCAGGCGCCGCCGGCTCAGGCGTCTCCACCTCAGGGCTATCCGCCTCAGCGGAGTCCGCGGCCCGGCCGGCTCCACGGCCTGCTGTGTTCACATAGCGAACGATAGCGCGCTGGCCGGCATGACGCTACCGGGCCGCCCGGCGGCCGTGGCTCAGGCTCCGCGCCGGCGCAGGCCCGCGGCCTGGTACACCGCGTCGATCACGGTCATGTTGGCCACCGCGTCCTCGGGCGTGGTGAGCACCGGATCCCCGTGCCGCACCGCCGCCGCGAACGCCCGGAGCTGGTAGGTGTAGCTGGGCTCGCCGCTGACCCGCTCGCGCCGGGTGTAGCCGTCGGCCGTCACCGTCAGCCGGTTGTAGGTCTGCGGGGATACATAGTTGAAGACCCGCATCACGCCCCGGTCCCCGACCGCCTTGGCGTCCAGCCGGAGCAGCTGGCCGGACCACAGCGACGCCGTCATCCGGCCCAGCACCCCGCCGGCGAACCGGAAGGAGGCGGCCATCGCCCGGTCCACATCCGGGCCGTGCAGCCTGGCCCGCGCGGACAGCACCTCGGGCTCGCCCGGGCCGATCATGCGCAGCCAGTTGATCGCGTAGCAGCCCGCGTCCATGGTGGCCCCGCCGGCCAGATCGTAGGAGTAGCGGATGTCGGAGAAGCGCGGCAGCGGGAAACACAGCGAGGCTTCCAGGTAGCGGAGCGCCCCGATCTCCCCGCTGCCCACCACCTCCCGCATCCGGCGGGCCAGGGGGTGGTAGCGGTAGTGGAAGGCCTCCATGACGACCAGCCCGGTCGCCGCGGCCGCCGCGGCGACCTCCGCCGCCTCGGCGGCGTTCGCGGTGAACGGCTTCTCGCACAGCACGTGCTTGCCCGCCTCGATGGCCCGCAGCGTCCACCGCGCGTGCAGGGAGTTGGGCAGCGGGTTGTAGACGGCGTCGATGGCCGGGTCGTCGATCAGTTGCTGGTAGGAGTCGTGCACCCGGCGGATGCGGTGCTTCGCGGCGAACCGGCGGGCCCGCTCGGGGTCACGGGCCGCCACGGCGGCCACCGTGACCTCGGGGATCTGGCGGGCGGGCTTGATCAGCGCACCGGGAGTGATGCGTGCGGCGCCCAGCGTCCCGATCCGCAGCCGGTCCACGGTCACCTCTTCTAGCGAACGCGCCGGGTGGCTACCTCGTGCAGGGCGATGCCGGCCGCAACACCGGCGTTGAGCGACTCGGTCTGCGACGCGATCGGGATCCGCACCAGCACATCGCAGCGCTGCGCGACCAGCCGGGACAGGCCCCGCCCTTCCGAGCCGACCACCAGCACGAGCGGGCCGTCGGCCACCCCCAGGTCGCCGAGGTCGGTGTCGCCCTGCGCGTCGAGACCGGCCACGAACAGGCCGGCCTCCTGATAGGAGGTGAGCGCGCGGACCAGGTTGGAGGCCCACGCCACGGGCACCCGGGCCAGCGCCCCAGCCGACGCCTTCCAGGCTCCCGCGCTCACGTGCGCGCTGCGCCGGGCGGGCACCAGCACGCCGTGGCCGCCGAACGCCGCGACCGAGCGGACGATCGCGCCGAGGTTGCGCGGGTCAGTGACCGAGTCCAGCGCCACGATCAGCGGTTCCTCGCCCCGCGCCCGGGCCCGCTGCAGCAGGTCACTGGGGTGGGCGTAATCGTAAGAGCGGATCTTCAGGGCCAGGCTCTGATGCACCGCCCCGCCGGTCAGCCGGTCCAGTTCCGGCCGCCCCGCCTCGATCACCGGGATCCCGGCGTCGGCGGCGAGCCGGATCACCTCGTTGAACCGTGGGTCGGAGCCGTCCCGGGGGCCCGCGTAGAGCGCGGTGGCGGGGACCCGGGCGCGCAGGGACTCCAGCACCGCGTTGCGGCCCGCCACCACCTCGGGGGCGTCGCCGGCGCCCCGGGCGCGGTCCGGCGCACGGTCCCGGTACTCCCGGTCAGCACCACGGTCGCCCGGGCGCTCAGCCCCGCGGCCGCCGTCCGGCGATGAGGCACCGCGACCCGCCGCCTTCGCGGCCGCCCGGCGCTGGGCCGGGTGACCGGGCCGCTGGTGAGCCGGCGGGGTCGGCCCCTTGCCCTCAAGTTTCCGCTTGCCGTAACCCCCGGTACCGGGACGCGGCTTGCCGGACTTGGTCCGCCCGCCCCGGCCGGACCGGCCCGCTCCGCCCGCAGCCCCGCCGGTCACCGCTTCAGCTCCCAGCGCGGTCCCTGGGGGGTGTCCTCGATGAGGATGCCCGCCGCGTGCAGATCGTCCCGGATCGCGTCCGCGGCCGCGTAGTCGCGGCGCTCGCGGGCAGCCTGCCGCTGGGTCAGCGCCACCGTCACCAGCGCGCTGACCACCGAGTGCAGGTCATCACCGGGGCCGGCCGAGGCCCAGGGCTCGGACAGCGGGTCGAGGCCGAGCACGCCGAGCATGGCCCGGACCTCACCCAGCGTGACCGCCGCCGCGGCCGTGTCACCCGCGGCCAGCGCGTTGTTGCCGGCCCGGACCGTGTCGTGCACCACGGCCAGGGCCTGCGGCACGGCCAGGTCGTCATCCAGGGCGGCGCGGAACGCGGCGGGGAGGCCGGCGTCCGTCCCGGCCTGCGGGCTGATCTCCATCGCCCGGGTGACGAAGTTCTCGATCCGGCGGTAGGCGGCGACCGCCTCATCCAGCGCTTCCGCCGAGTACTCGATCCCCGAGCGGTAGTGCGCCTGCCCCAGGTAGTAGCGCAGTTCCACCGGCCGCACCTGGGTCACCATGGCGTCCACCAGCAGGGAGTTGCCCAGGGACTTGCTCATCTTCTCCCCGGCCACCCCGACCAGCCCGTTGTGCAGCCAGTACTGGGCGAACCCGTCCCCGGCCGCGCGGGACTGGGCCATCTCGTTCTCGTGGTGCGGGAAGATCAGGTCCAGCCCGCCGCCGTGAATGTCGAACGTGGGTCCCAGGTACTTGGTGGCCATGGCGGAGCACTCCAGGTGCCAGCCGGGCCGGCCCGGGCCCCAGGGGGTGTCCCAGGCGGGCTCGCCGGGCTTGGCGCCTTTCCACAGGGCGAAGTCATGCGGGTCACGCTTGGCGTCGTTGGCCTCGGTGTCGTCGGCCGGGCGCATGTGATCCACCCGTTGCCCGGACAGCGCCCCGTACGCGGGGTAGGAGCGGACATCGAAGTAGACGTCGCCGTCGGCCGCGTAGGCGTGGTCACCGTCGATGAGCCGGTGCATCAGGGTGATCATCTCGGGCACGTGCCCGGTCGCCCGGGGCTCGATGTCCGGGGGGACGCAGCCCAGCACCGCGTACGCGCGGCTGAACGCCCGCTCGTTACGCTGGGCCACCAGCCACCAGGGGACTCCCTCGGCCGCGGCGACCCGGAGGATCTTGTCGTCGATGTCGGTGACGTTCCGGCAGAACGTGACCTGGTACCCGCTGGCGCGCAGCCAGCGGGTGAGGATGTCGAAGACCACGCCCGACCTGATGTGCCCGATGTGCGGCGGCGCCTGCACCGTGGCCCCGCACAGGTACAGCGACACCTGACCGGGCGTCACCGGCGTGAAGTCGCGCACCGTGCGCGCGGCAGTGTCGTAGAGGCGGAGCGTCACGCAGCAAGGCTACGGGATCAGGCGCCCTGCCCGGGCGGCCCAGCGTCCGGCGTCACACCGGGGCACGTATCCGGCCCGGATTTGCCCGGGTCCATCACGGTGTGCAACACGCCGGGTACCTGGGCTTGCCTCGAATATCCCCAGTCCACGGGCCATACGCAATATCGTCTCCCTTGACGTTAGACAGCCGAGACAGACGTGCTCGCGCGGGCGGGCACGGGGCCCGGATGCCGTTCGCATTCTGGTCCCCCAGCCCCGCAGGCGGCCTAGCCGCCCCCGGCGTTCCTGGCGCGGGGCGCGCGCCGACCCCCAGCCCTTGGTCAGGACCGGGATTTATGGAGCAGCACCGCAGGAAGGACGAAGTAGCCCCGATGAACGACAATCCCCGAGCGAACGGCTCCCGGGGGCATGACCCCTACGCCGCGCTCCGCCTGGTCGCGCTCATCGCCGCGATCGCCGGGGTAATCGTGCTGGCTGCGGCGGCGTTCGTGCTCTCCTACGGCGGCATTCACAAGATCGCGCTGTCGGCCGGGGTGTCGGCCAGCATGGCCCGGATCTTCCCGGTGATCTTCGACGCGATGCTGGTGGTGTCCTGCGCCGCGGTGCTGTCGCTGCGCGCCGCGAAGTGGTGGTATCGCGCCTACTCCTGGCTGACCACGCTGGTCCTGCTGGCCGTGGTGGCCGCGGCCGACGCCGCGCACGCGACCGGCACGCATATCCCCCGCAAACCGGCTGCGGCGACCATCGCCGTCCTCCCCTGGGTCCTGCTGCTGCTGGCGTTCAGCCTGCTCCTGGCGATGCTGCGGCAGTTCCGGCGCACCCGGGCCCTGGCCAGCCAGGACGTGACCGCCGCCGCTGAGCCGGAAACCGCCGCGGCCGTAACCATGGCGCCTGCCACCACCGGGCCTGCCACCACCGGGCCTGCCACCACGGCGGCTGCTACCACGGGCCACCACGGCCTGGAGATCCTGGAACGTCGCGGCCCGGCCCCGCAGCCCGCGCCGGCCAGGACCGCGACCCAGCCCAGCGCGGTGGGCCCGGCCCGGACAGTTGCCGAGGCGGTCCCGGCCCAGGAGAGCACCCCCCCGCTGACCCGGCCGGGCGGCACTCTCCCCGCCGGCACCCTCCCCGCCGGCACTCTCCCCGCCGGCACTCTCCCCGCCGGCACTCTCCCCGCCGGCACCCTCCCCGCCGGCACCCTCCCCGCCGGCACAGTCCCGGCTGACACAGTCCCAGGCGACACCGTCCCGGCCGCGCGGACCCCTGCTCCTGCCGCGCCGGCACC
>JAOPYP010000345.1 GCA_025964635.1 Actinomycetes bacterium
GGGCCGGCCGCCCCGGCCCGCGCCCGCGACGGTCAGCCGGCCGAGGACGGGAGCCCCGAATGAGCGCGGCGCTGCTCGAGATCGAGGGACTGACCAAATCGTTCGGCGGCATTCACGCCGTCCGGAAGTGCACGTTCTCGGTTCCGGAAGGTCAGGTCGTCGGGCTGATCGGGCCGAACGGAGCGGGCAAGAGCACGGTGGTGGACCTGGTGTCCGGGTTCGGCCGCCCCGACTCCGGGAGCGTCCGGTTCGGCAGCGAGCAACTGATCGGCAAACGTCCCGACGTCATCTCCCGGCTGGGACTCATCCGGACATTCCAGACGCCACGCGAATGGCGCAACCTCACCGTCATGGACAACCTCCTGCTGGCCCGGCGGCGGTTCGCCGACGAGTCCCTGTGGCGGTCGATGACCCGGGCGCGCCGCATCCGCCGGGCTGAGGAAGCCGACCGGGCGGAGATCAGGGTCATCCTGGAGCGCTTCCAGCTGGCCGGGCTGAAGAACGAGCTCGCGGTGCGGCTGAGCGGCGGCCAGAAGCGGCTGCTGGAATTTGCCCGCATCGCCGCCGCCGGGCCGCGCCTGATCATCCTGGACGAGCCGATGGGCGGAGTTAATCCCGTGCTCGGCGCACGGATCGGCGATGCGGTCGGGCAATTCGCGGCTGAGGGCGCCGCGGTGATCGTGGTGGAGCACAATCTGCCGTTCATCGAGCGGACCTGCGACCAGGTGGTGGTGATGGATCTGGGCGAGGTCATCGCGCAGGGCCCGTTTGCTGGCCTGCGGGACAACCCCAGGGTGGTCGACGCCTATCTCGGGATGGACCTGAGCCATGAATGAGCAACCGGCAGAGGTCGTGCTGCGCGCCGAGGGCGTGACCGCCGGGTACGGCGGGGCGCCGATCATCGAGGACGTCTCGCTGGCGGTCCACGCCAAGAAGATCACCGCGATCGTCGGGCCGAATGGCGCCGGCAAATCCACGCTGCTCAAGGCACTGAGCGGGGTACTGAAAGCGTCGGGCGGGGAGGTGTACGTCCAGGGCAAGAAGACGACCAACCTCGCCCCGGAGAAACTCGTCAGGCGCGGGCTCGGCTACGTCCCGCAGGTCTCCAACGTGTTCCCGGACCTCACCGTGCGGGAGAACCTGGAGATGGGGGCGTACACGCGCCGCCGTGGCATCGGTGCCCGCATCGAGGAACTGGGCGAGCTGTTCCCCGACCTCCGCGCGGCCATGCGGCGGCGGGCGGGGATGCTCAGCGGGGGCCAGCGCAGCATGCTGGCCATGGCCCGGGCGCTCATGCTGGAACCCGCCGTGATGCTGCTCGACGAGCCGAGCGCCGGGCTGTCCCCGCTGCTCCAGGGTGCGCTCTGGGAGCAGATAGAGAAAATCGCCGCAACTGGCGTCGGGATCTGCGTCGTCGAGCAGAACACCCGGCGCACGCTTCGCCATGCGCACTGGGGCTACATCCTCGTGCTCGGGCGCAACAGGCTGGACGGTCCCGCACAGGAACTGCTGCACGACGAGAACGTCGTGGAGCTTTACGTCGGCCGCATGAACTGACCACGCGAGCGTGAAGGCCGGGGCGCCGCCGGAGTCGGCCGGGAGCCCAGGACGGCCCGCACCGGACAAAGGAGAACCAGCGTGAAACATCCCACGATCAGCAGGACGGCCGGCGCCTGCGCCGCCGCCGTCCTGCTCGCCGCCTGTGCCTCGTCGAGCAGCGGGGGAGGCGGGAGCGCCAGTTCGTCCGGCCCGGTCAGCTACGGCGTCCTTTCCTGCTTCACCGGCCGCCTGGCCAGCCTGGGCCAGGCGATGCTGCAGGGAGCCAAGGTCGCCCAGAGTGAGATCAACTCGGCCGGCGGGGTGCTGAGCCGCAAGATCCAGCTGGTGACCGGCGACACCAGCTGCGACGTCGCGGACGGCGTCACCGCCACCAACCAGATGCTGACCAAGAACGTCAGCGGCGTGATAGGCCCTGAGACCCAGGAGATCAACGGGGTGGAGCCCATCCTGGACTCCAACCACATCGTGGATGAGTTCCAGGGCGGCGACACCGCCCGCGACCACCAGTCCGACCCGTACTTCTTCCGGGACAGCCCGTCGGACTCGCAGCTCGGCGTGGCCATGGCGCTGTACGCGCACAACAAGGGCTACAAGCGGGCGGTCATGCTCTTCTACTCCGACCCGGCCGCGCAGACGTTCCTGAAGCCGGTGGCGAACACGTTCACGAAGCTGGGTGGCACCATCCTCAAGACCATCATCGTGACCCCGGACCAGACCTCGTACCTGAGCCAGGTGCGCCAGGCGCTGAGCTTCCACCCGCAGGTGATCTTCACCCAAGAGGACCCGCCGACGGCCGCTGTCCTGTTCCGTGAGATCAAGCAACTCGGCGGCCAGTCGATCCCGTGGATCGGCACGGACGTCACCAGCGGCAGCGACTACCTCAAGGCCATCGGCTACGCGACCGCGCACGCCCACCTGACCTCGGTCTTCGGGACCTCGGTCACCGGGCAGGCGAGCAGCGCCTTCCTGGGCCTGTTCAACAAGCTCTACCCGAGCCAGAAGTCGGCCGGCCCGCTGGCCAACGCGAACTACGCCTACGACGCGCTCATCTCGCTGGCCCTGGCCGGCGACTACGCGAAGTCCACCGATGGCACCACCGTCGCCCACGACATGACCAAGGTGACGAATCCGCCGGGCACCGCGTGCTTTACGTACGCGGCGTGCCTGAAGCTCCTGAAGGCCGGCACGAAGATCAACTACGAGGGGGCCAGCGGCGGCCTCGACTACAACAAGTACCACAACACCTTCGGCGCATACGGCGCCTTCCAGTCGTCTGCCGCCGGGCTGGAGCAGCAGGTTTCCGTGATGTCGGCGAGCGCGCTCGCGGCCGCGACGCCGTAGCCCGCCGACGGGCCTCTGGCCCGCCCCGCGTCCTCGGCGCGGGGCGGGGCGGGGCAGCCCCGGTCGCGACCAGCCCGGCCCAGAAAGGATGCGATGGCGGTGACCCCTCCCCCCGCGGCGCAAGGTCATGATGCGGCCGGGCCGCTGGCCGGTCTGCACGTGCTTGACCTGGCGCGGGTGCTCGCCGGCCCGTACGCGGCGATGCTGCTCGGCGACCTGGGCGCTGAGGTCATCAAGGTCGAGCGGCCGGGGGCCGGGGATGACACGAGGCAATGGGGGCCGCCGTTCATGCCCACCGCCGACGGGCCCGAGAGCACCTATTTCCTGTCGGCCAACCGCGGGAAGCGGAGCGTGGCCATTGACCTGAAGGCGCCAGGCGAGCGCGAGTTCGTCGATGCCCTGGTGCGCTGGGCCGATGTGCTGATCGAGAATTTCCGGCCCGGGGTGATGGGCCGGCTCGGGCTGGGTGACGACCGGCTGGGTGAGCTGAATCCGCGGCTGGTCCGGCTGGCCATCTCCGGCTTCGGCGACGCGGGACCGGACAGCGACCGGGCCGGCTATGACCAGATCCTGCAGGCCGAGGGCGGGCTGATGAGCCTGACCGGGACGGCCGCCAGCCCGGCGGTCAAGGTCGGCGTCCCGATCGCTGACGTCAGTGCGGGCCTGTTCGGGGTCATCGGCGTGCTCGGCGCGCTGGTGGAACGTGAACGCAGCGGGCTGGGGCAGCGGGTCTCGACCTCGCTGCTCGCCGCGCAGGCCGGCATTCATACTTTCCAGGCGACCCGCTACCTGATCGCTGGCCAGGTGCCGGGGCCGTCCGGGAATCATCATCCGACCGTCGCCCCGTACGGCGTGTTCGAGGCGGCCGACGGCCCGCTGGTCATCGCGGTGGGAAACGAGGGCATCTGGCGGCGGTTCGCCCCGCTCGTAGGGCTGGACGCCGCGGACGCCCGGTTCGGCACCAACGCCGCCCGGCTGGGCAGTATCACCGAGTTGCACCGGATCCTGAACGCCAGCCTGGCCGCGCGCACGGTGGCCGACTGGCTCGCTGCCCTGCGCCAGGCGGGGATTCCCGCGGGCGAGCTGAAGACCCTGGACCGGGTCTACGACAGTGAGCAGGCCCGCGCCGAGAACCTCATCTGGGAAGTAGACCACCCGCTGCTGGGCAGTATCCGGCTGCCGGGCAACCCGGTGCACTACAGCCGGAGCGCGCTGTCTCCCGGACTTCCGCCGCCCAGGCTGGGCGAGCACACCGACGAGCTTCGCGCGACACTGCTCGGCCGGGTGCGGGCTGATGACCGCTGACCCCGGCGCCGCGACTGAGCCAGCCGGCCCCCGCGCGCTCTACCACGCGATTGCGGACCCGGGCAGCATGGACCGATTCGGCGAGCGGATCGAGGCGGGCAATCCCAGCGGCTGGCCGGGCTACGAGGACCAGTTGCGCCGGGCCAGGCACGCGGCGGGCGCCCGGCATGCCGTGACCACGGGTGTGGCCGCGGTCGGCGGGGAGCCGTGCGTGATTGTGGGCTTCGAGTTCGCGTTCATGGGCGGATCGATGGGCGTCGCGGAGGGTGCGCGGATCGCCCGGGCGTTCTCCGTGGCCATGGCCACGGGCCTCCCGGTCGTCAGCGTGGCGGCCTCGGGAGGATCGCGGATGCAGGAGGGCACCAGCGCGCTGGTGCAGATGCAGGCCGTGGCGGCCGCCATCGCGGCCGCCCGCCGCGCTGGCATCCCGCACATCGCCGTAGCGGGTGACCCGACGACCGGCGGCGTGTGGGCATCCCTGGTCGCGGCGGCCGATGTCCTCATCGGCGTGCCAGCCGCGCGGGTCAGCTTCTCCGGTTCACGCACCCGCCCGGCCGGTGCTGACCCCGGCTCCGCCGAGTTCCTGGCCGATGGCCAGTGGGCGCACGGCTTCGTTGATGTGCTGTCACCCCCGGGCGGTCTCCGCGCCGCGGTCGCCACGCTCGTCCGGCTGCTGTCGCCGCGCTCGCGCGGCGGCAGCGCTGAGCCGGTCGCACTGCCCGACCCGCCTACCGCGCTGACCGGATCGGGCGGAGGCGATCCGGGGCCTGATGCCTGGGCCCAGGTCACCGGGGCGAGGAGCGCCTCGCGGGACCGCGCGGCCCGGTGGCTGGCCGGTTACTTCGAGGAGACCTCCGAGATCCGCGGCGATCGCTGCGGCGCCGTGGACCCCGGCCTGCGCTGCGGGTTCGGCCGCCGCGGCGGCACCACGGCGGGCTACATCGCGCAGACCGGGCGGCCCACCACGCCCGCCGGGTTCAGGACCGCGGCGCGCCTGCTCGCGCTGGCCACGCGCTTCGGCCGGCCCGTCCTCACCCTGATCGACACGCCTGGCGCGGCGGCCGCGCCCGCCGACGAGGCGGCCGGCGCCGGCCCGGCCATCGCCGAGCTGTTCATCGCGGTCGCGTCCTGTCCGGTCCCGGTCACCTCGGTGATCATCGGCGAGGGAGTGTCCGGCGGGGCGCTGGCCCTGGCGTCGCCCGGCAACCTGTGGCTGGCGCACGGCGGCTACCTGGCCGTGACCGCCCCGGAGCTGGCCACCTCGATACTCAAGCTTCCCGCGGACGAGGCCCCGCAGGTGGCCGGGCGGCTCCGGCTCACCCCAGCGGAACTGCTGCACCGCGGCATCATCCGCGGCATCGTGCCGCCCCCGGCGGCCAGCCGTGGGTAGGCACGGCCGGTCAGGCGGCCGGCCCGAGGTAGTCAAGCGCGGCCGTGACGCCGTCCCGGGTGATCGGCACGCCGGCTTGCGCGAGCCCCATCTCCACGCCGCACAGCGTGCCCGCGAGCTCAAGGTCGCCGAGGTGTCCCAGGTGGCCGATGCGGAAGGCGCGCGTGGCCAGCCGGCCGAGCCCGGCGCCCAGCGACATGTTGTAGCGCTCGAGTATCACCGTGCGCACCAGATCCGCGTCGTGGCCGTCCGGGACCAGGACGCCGGTCAGGGTGCTGGAGTAGTGATCCGGGTTGCGGCAGACGATGTCGAGTCCCCAGCCGCGGACGGCCCGGCGGGTCGCCTCGGCGTGCCGGGCGTGCCGGGCGAAGACGGCGGGCAGGCCTTCCTCGTCGAACAGGGCGAGCGCCTCGCGCAGCCCGAACAGCAGGTTGGTGGCGGGCGTGTAGGGGAACAGGCCGGTCGCGGCGGCATCGAGCATCGGCTGCCAGTCCCAGTAGCTGCGCGGCAGGCGGGCCCGCCGCGACGCGCCGAGCGCCTTCGCGCTGATCGCGTTGAGACCCAGCCCGGGGGGCAGCATCATGCCCTTCTGCGAGCACCAGACCGTGACGTCGACGCCCCATTCGTCGTGCTGATACTCGACCGACCCGAGCGAGGAGATCGTGTCCACGATGAGCAGCGCGGGATGAGCGGCGCGGTCCATGGCCTCGCGGATCAGCTGGATCGGGCTGGCCGCTCCGGTGGAGGTCTCATTCTGCACGATCGTGACGGCCTTGATCTCGTGACCGGCGTCGGCGGAGAGGCGGGCCTCGACGTGCCCGGGGTCCACCCCCTGGCGCCAGTCCCCGGGCACCAGGTCGACCGTCAGGCCCAGCGCCGCTGCCATCCGGGACCAGAGCGTGGCGAAGTGACCAGTGTCGAAAGCCAGTACGCGGTCGCCCGGCGACAGCGTGTTGACCAGCGCGGCCTCCCACGCGCCGGTACCGGACGACGGGTACAGCGCGACGGGCCTGGTGGTGCCGCACAACCGCCCGACGCCCGCGAGCACCTGCCGGGCCAGTTCCGCGAATTCAGGGCCGCGGTGATCGATCGTCGGTGCTGCCATCGCCCGCAGCACCCGGCCGGGAACGTTGGTCGGGCCGGGAATCTGCAGGAAATGCCGGCCGCTTGCGTGCGCCATCTGGCTGTCCTTCCGTCACACCCAGCATGTCGTCACGGAGTCAGCCGGGGGCGGCATAGTGCCTGATATTCACGCGGGACTCGCGGAGGCGCTGCGCGCGGTGATCGGCGGCGAGGTGAGGTTCGACGCGTACAGCAGGCACCTGTACTCCCGCGACGCCAGCATGTACGCGATCGAGCCGATCGGGGTGGTCTTCCCCCGGGACGCCGACGACGTGGCCGCGGTGGTCTCCACCGCCGCGGAGTTCGGCGTGCCGGTGCTGCCGCGGGGCGCCGGCACCAGCCTGGCCGGCCAGACGGTCGGGGCCGCCATCGTGATGGACATGTCCCGGCACATGAGCAGGATCATCGAGATCGATGCCCAGCGGCGGCTGGCCCGGGTGCAGCCAGGCGTGGTGCAGGAGCAGCTGAACCGGGCGGCCAGCCCGCACGGGCTCGGGTTCGGCCCGGATACCTCCACCAGCGACCGGGCCACGCTCGGCGGGATGATCGGTAATAACTCGGCGGGCAGCCAGTCAGTGCGTTACGGCATGACCATCGACCACGTGCTGGAACTCGACGTGGTGCTGTCCGACGCGAGCCGGTCCCGCTTCGGCCCGCTGGCCGAGCCGCAGCGGCTGGCCCGCGCCGCCTCGGCGACTCTGGACGGGACCATCTGCCGCGAGCTGCCCCGGCTGGCCGAACGCCACCGGGAGGCCATTGCCACCGGCTTTCCCCGGTTCTGGCGGCAATCCGGCGGCTACCGGCTGGACCGGCTGGCCGCCCCGGCCGGGTTCGATCTGGCCAAATTCGTGGTGGGCTCCGAGGGCACGCTCGTCACCGTGGTCGAGGCCACGGTCCAGCTGGTGCCCTCGCCCCCGTACCGGGTCATCGCCGTGGGCCACTTCACGTCCGTGCCGGCGGCGATCGAGGCCACCGAGGACGCGCTGGCCTGCCATCCCGCAGCGGTTGAGCTGCTCGACCGCACCATCCTCGAGCTGTCCCGGCAGAAGATCGAATACCAGGCGCTGGGCTCGATCCTGTCCGGCGACCCGGGCGCCCTGCTGTTCGTGACGTTCTTCGGGGGCACGCTCGCCGAGGCGGTGGCCGGGCTCGACCGCCTGGACGGGCTGTGGCGGGCGCACGGCCACGGCTTCCACACCCTCCGGGCCGTGCATCCGGCCGGGCAGGCGGCGCTGCTGAAGGTCCGCCAGGCCGGCCTGGGCCTGCTGATGGCGGCCAGCTCCGGTACCCGGCGGCCGCTGGCGTTCGTCGAGGACACGGCCGTCGAGCCGGCCCGGCTGGCCTCCTACGCCAGCCGGTTCCGGGCCATCCTCGACGCACGGGGCCTGACCGCGGGCTTCTACGGGCACTGCTCGGTCGGGTGCCTGCACATCCGGCCCTTCGTGGACCTGGCCGCACCGGGGCAGGCGGAACTGATGCGCTCGGTGGCCGAGGAAGTGCGCGAGCTGGTGCTGGAATACGGCGGGGTCAACTCGAGCGAGCACGGCGACGGGCTGGCCCGCAGCGAGTTCAACCAGCGCGTTTTCGGCGACGCGCTCTACGCCGCCATGCAGGAGACCAAACTGCTCTTCGATCCGGCCAACCGGATGAACCCCGGGAAGATCGTCAACGCGCCCGCGATGACCGCGCACCTGCGCGATGTGACGCTGCCGGCCGCCCCGCCGCTCACCACGCGGCTGCTGTTCGACGGTCCCGGCGGGATGCGCGGCGCAGCCGATCGCTGCATGAATATCGGGCTGTGCCGGAAGACATCGACCGGCGTCATGTGCCCCTCGTACATGGCCACCCGCGACGAAGAGCACTCGACCCGGGGCCGCGCGAACGCCCTGGTGAAGGCGCTGTCCATGGATGACCCGCGGACTGCGCTCGGTAGCGAGCGGCTGCATGACATCCTCGACCTGTGCCTGGAGTGCAAGGCGTGCAAGAGCGAATGCCCGCTCGGGGTGGACATGGCCGCGCTCAAGACGGAAGCACTCGCCAGCCACCACGACCAGCACGGCATCCCGCTCCGCTCGCGCCTGTTCGGGTCGATCCGCATGCTGAACCGGCTCGGCTCCGCCGCGTACCCGGTGTCCAATCTGGCCAGCAGGTGGCCGCTGGGCCGCCGGCTGGCCGAGCGCACGCTGGGCATCAGCGCCGCCCGCCCGCTGCCCCGGTTCCAGCGCCAGGACCTGCGCGGCTGGGTCCGCCGGCGGCCCGGCGC
>JAOPYP010000699.1 GCA_025964635.1 Actinomycetes bacterium
CGCGCCGGAACCCCCCGCGGCCGCCCCGGCCGGATACCAGCCCGCCGGGCACGTGCCGGGCTGGCTGCAGCGCGCCGCGGGCTGGTCGTGGCGGCTGCTGCTCGTCGGCATCGTCATCTACCTGGCGTTCCGGGTGGCCAGCGTGCTGCGCCTGGTGGTGCTCCCGTGCGTGGCCGCGCTGCTGCTCACCGCGCTGCTGCATCCCCTGCTGTCCCGGTTCCGCCGGCTCGGCCTGCCCGCCCTGGCGGCCACCTGGTGCACGCTGCTGATCGCGGTGGCCATCCTGGCCGGGGCGGGCACCCTGGCCGTCACCCGGACCACGGCTGACTACCCGCACCTGGTCAACGAGCTGAGGCACACGGTGACCACGCTGCAGACCTCGCTGGCCGGGCCGCCGTTCCACGTCCGGCACGCGGGTATCCAGAGCCTGTCCAACCGGGCGCTGAAGTACCTGCAGCAGCACCAGTCGCTGGTCGCGGGCACCGTGGTGTCCGGGGGCAAGATCTTCCTGGAAATCCTGGCCGGCCTGGTGCTGATGCTGTTCGTGACGTTCTTCCTGCTGAAGGACGGCGAGCGGATCTGGGCCTGGCTCCTCGGGTTCCTCGGCCCGGACAGCCGGACGCGGGTCCACCTGGCCGGCGGCGCGGCGTGGCAGGCCCTCGTCTACTACGTGCGCGGCACCATCGCGGTCGCGGCCATCCACGCCGTGGTGATCGGGTTCTCCCTGTGGGTGCTCGGCGTGCCCTTGCTGGTGCCGCTGGTGATCCTGGTCTTCCTGGCCGCATTCGTCCCGCTGGTGGGCATCCTGGTCGCCGGGGCGCTGGCTGTCGGCGTCACGCTCGGCACCAAGGGCTGGATCGCCGCGGTCGTGCTGGTGGTCATCTTCATCCTCGAGAACCAGCTGGAGAGCCATCTGCTGCAGCCGCTCGTGGTCGGCCGGATGGTCCGGCTGCACCCGCTGGCCATCATCCTGGTGCTGGCCATCGGCGGGGTGGTGGCGGGCATCCCGGGAGCGATCGTCGCGGTCCCGAGTGCGGCGGCCCTGGTCCGCGCCGCGCCGTACCTGAGAGGCAGCCGGACGGCGGTAAGGTCGCGGGAGTGAGCCCGCATCACACACTGGCCATCAGCACGCTCGGCATTCAGTAAACCTGGGGTGAGGTATGGGAGCGGTGAGCCCGGGCACGGATCCGGTGGACGTGCTCATCAAGCGGCTGGACCCGGAACTGCCGCTGCCGGCCCGGTCGCATGCGGGGGACGCCGGCGTTGACCTGGTCACCGCGGTCGACGTGGAACTCCGGCCCGGCGAGCGGGCGGTGGTGCCCACCGGCGTGGCCATCGCACTGCCCGACGGGTACGCCGCGTTCGTCCATCCCCGCTCCGGGCTAGCCGCGAAGCACGGGATCACGATCGTGAATGCGCCGGGCACCGTGGACGCCGGGTACCGTGGCGAGATCAGGGTGACGCTGCTCAACACCGACGCCGCTGAGGCCGTCAAGTTCCAGCGCGGCGACCGGATCGCGCAGCTCGTCATCCAGCGCGTAGCCCGCCCGGTATTCCACGAAGTGGGCACCCTGCCCGGGTCAGCGCGCGGCGAGGGCGGCTTCGGGTCCACCGGGGGGCACGCCGGCGCCCAGGCACCGGCCTAGCGGCACCCGCCAGCACGGCAGGCCTGACCCGGTACGGCCAGCACGGCCTTGGCCATCATGGTCCGGCCAGCCCGGCCAGCACCGAGCGGGCGCCCCGGCCGGGGTTGCAGGCCACCACAGCTTCAGGGTTCAGAGAGCAGGGAGAGCACAGTGTTCCGTCGGCGTCGCCGCGAGGAAGTGACCGAGCCTGAAGTCCCCGAGGACGAGGTCAGCGAGGACTTGGGGCCGGACGACGAGGAGGCCTGGGACGAGCCCGGGGACGAGGAATCCTGGGACGAGGCCGGCGATGAGACGGCCGAGCCCGCAGAGGCCGAAGAGCCCAGGGAGGCCGGCGCGGCCGGGGAACCGGCCTGGGGGCCGTGGGACGTGGCCGACGATGTCCCTGCGCTCAACCGGGTCGACTTCGGCAGCCTCCAGGTCCCGGTGGTGGACGGGTTCGAGATCCAGCTCAACATCGCCGACGACCAGGGGCCGCTGATCGCGGTGGTCCGGGGCGACAGCTCGCTCCAGGTCCAGGCCTTCGCCGCGCCCAAAAGTGACGGGCTCTGGGAGGACGTGCGGCAGGAGATCGCCACGGCGGTGACCGAGGCCGGCGGCCGCGCCGAGGAGGCGGAGGGCCCGTTCGGCCCGGAACTCCACGTCCGGGTGCCGGGGGAGCAGCCGCAGGCCGGGCTCCAGCCGATCCGTTTCCTGGGCATGGACGGGCCGCGCTGGTTCTTGCGCGGGGTGATGACCGGGCCAGCCGCGGAGCAGCCGGCGGCGGCCGCCCCGTTCGAGGAGATTTTCGCCGGCCTGGTCGTGGTCCGCGGTGACCACCCGGTGCCGCCCCGCGACCTGCTGGAGATCACGCTGCCCGAGGAGGCCCGCAAGGCCATGGAGGAGCAGATGGCCGCCGCCGGGGATGAGGGGTTCGACGAGCCGCTCAACCCCTTCGAGCGCGGCCCGGAGATCACCGAAACCCGGTAATCGCCGCCGAGGCGGCGCGCGCCGCAGGCGTGTTTCCCCCGAGCCGGCGATTTGGTCCCGGGGGTCGCCCCCCCGGGTCATACCGAGTCGTGGTGATGGTGGTGGCCGCCGGACAGGAGCGTGGCCAGCTCGTCCTCCACGTCCTCGCTCGTCACGAACAGCAGCTCGTCGCCGGTCTCCAGCGGGTCATCCTTGGCGGGCACCAGCACCCGGCCGTCCCGCAGAATCGCGACGAGCGCGGTGTCGGCGGGCCAGCTGATGTCCCCGATCCGCTGGCCGACCAGCGGCGCGTCGTCGGGCATGGTCAGCTCGACGAGGCTGGCGTCGCTCTGCCGGAAGGTCATCAGCCGGA
>JAOPYP010000397.1 GCA_025964635.1 Actinomycetes bacterium
GCCGGAGGGCGGCGCGGCCGGGTCCGGCGTACCCGGGGCCGATCCGGCGAACGGCGCCGGTGCGGCCGCCGGGACCCCGTCCTCCGTCGCGCGGACGACCGGGTACCTGGACCGGATCGCCGAGCTCAATCCGGCGCTCGGCGCGGTCATCACGGTCAGCCCGGGCGCCCTGGACGAGGCCGCCGCCCGTGATCACGAGCGCCGTGATCACGAACCCCCGCGCGGCCCCCTGCACGGCGTCCCGGTCCTGATCAAGGACAACATCGACGTCCGCGGCATGCCCGCCACCGCGGGCTCACCCGCGCTGGGCGGCGCGGCCGACCGCGGTGACGCGTTCCTGGTCACCCGGCTGCGCGAGGCGGGCGCGGTGATCCTCGGTAAGGCGAACCTGTCCGAGTGGGCCAACTTCCGCTCCTACCGGTCGACCAGCGGCTGGAGCACACTGGGCGGCCAGGCCGCGAACCCGCACGCGCTGGACCGCAACCCGTCGGGGTCCAGCTCTGGCTCGGGCGTGGCCGTGGCGGCCGGGCTGGCCCCGATGGCGGTCGGCACCGAGACCGACGGGTCGATCGTGGCCCCGGCGAGCGCGTGCGGCGTGGTGGGCATCAAGCCCACCGTGGGTCTGGTCAGCCGCCGCGGGATCGTGCCCATCTCGGCCGCCCAGGACACGGCCGGACCCATGACCCGGACCGTCGCCGAGGCAGCGGCCCTGCTCGGCCTGCTGGCCGGCCCGGACCCCGGGGACCTGGTGACCGCCGCCGCGGAAGGCCGGCCCGCCGACTACACGGCCTTCCTCGACGCCGGCGCGCTGGCCGGGGCCCGGCTCGGCGTGTGGCGGGACGGCTGCCACGAGGCGGGCGACACGATCATGGCGGTTCTCGGCCAGGCCCTGGCCGTGCTGCGGGACCTCGGCGCGACCGTGCTCGACCCCGTCGAACTCCCGGGCGCGGCGGGAATCGGCGACCCCGAATGGTTGTCGTTGCTGCATGAATTCAAGCGCGACATCAACGGGTACCTGCGCGCACTGCCCGGCCATCCGCCGCGGTCGCTCGCGGAGCTGATCGACTTCAATATCCGCAACGGTCCGACCGTCCTCGCCCACTTCGGCCAGGAAATCTTCCTCCAGGCCGAGGCCACCAGCGGGGACCCGGCCGACCCGGCCGCCCAGGCCGCGCGGGCCGAGGCGACCGGCCGGGCCCGGAAGGCGCTGGACGGCCCACTGGCCGCGCACCGGCTCGACGCCATCGTCACCCTGACCGCGAACCCGGCCGGGCTGACCGACTACGTGCTGGGCGACAACGGGGTGTTCCACACCTCGGGACCGTCCGCGGTGGCCGGGTACCCGGCGATCACCGTTCCGGCGGGCCAGGTCAGCGGGCTGCCGGTGGGGCTGTCGTTCCTCGGCCCGGCGTGGAGCGAGCCCGCGCTGATCGGCCTGGCCTACGCGTTCGAGCAGGCGTCGCAGGCGCTGAGCTGGCCGTCCCTGCAGGCCACCCTGCCGGCCACGGTCGCCCGCAGCGATAGCCTGCGCTCATGGACTCCTGGCGTGGCGTAAGCGCTCCTGACTTGCCGGGGCGCGGCCCCGAGCCCCTGGTTTTCGACACGGCGTCCGGCGAGCTGGCGGTCGCCGCGGCCGGTCCTGACGCCACGCTGTACGCATGCGGGATCACCCCGTACGACGCCACCCATATCGGGCACGCGGCCACGTTCGTGGCCTGGGACCTGCTGGTCCGGGCCTGGCGCGACGCGGGTCACCACGTGACGTACGTGCAGAACGTGACGGACGTGGACGACCCGCTGCTGGAGCGGGCGGCCCGGGACGGCGAGGACTGGCGCGGGCTGGCCGACCGGGAGATCGACCGCTACCGCGCGGACATGGCGTCGCTGCGGGTGCTGCCGCCCACCCGGCTGGTCGGCGCGGTCGAGGCCCTGGGCGTCATCGAGCGCTTCGCGGGCCGCCTCGCCGAGCGGGGTGCCCTGTACGACGTGGACGGCGACGAGTACTTCGCCCGGGCCAGCGACGACGCGTTCGGCTCGGTGTCCGGGCTGGACCGGGACGAGATGCTGGAGCTGTTCGCGGAGCGGGGCGGCGATCCCGGCCGTCCCGGCAAGAAGGACCCGCTGGACGCGCTGGTCTGGCTGGCGGCCCGGCCGAACGAGCCCGCCTGGGCGTCCCGGTTCGGCCAGGGACGGCCCGGCTGGCACGTGGAGTGCGCGGCGATCTCCACCGAGTACCTGGGCACCACCTTCGACGTCCAGGCGGGTGGCACCGACCTGATCTTCCCGCACCACGAGATGAGCGCCTCGCATGCCCGGGTGGCGCTCGAGCCGGGCGCGTTCGCGCGGCGCTACGCGCACGCCGGGATGGTCCGGCTGGACGGCGAGAAGATGTCCAAGTCGCTGGGCAACCTGGTGTTCGTATCCCGCCTGCTGGGTGACGGGCACGACCCCATGGCCGTCCGGCTGGCCATCCTCGCGCACCATTACCGGCACGACTGGGACTGGACCGCCGCGGGTCTGTCCGCCGCCGCGGACCGGCTGGCCCGGTGGCGGGAGGCGGTCCAGGAGGTGCCGGCCGCGTCCCTCCCCGCCGCGGAGGCCGTCCTGGCCGCCGTGCGGGAGCGGCTCGCCGACGACCTCGACGCCCCGGGGGCCCTGGCGGTCGTGGAC
>JAOPYP010000400.1 GCA_025964635.1 Actinomycetes bacterium
TACCCCTGCTCGGACACCTCAGGCCTGGGAACACGAAGCAGGCTCTTGGCAAACCCAGCCCCGGTCGAGCTCTATGCCCCTGGTCGCCTCGTTGCGCTGGCACCTGCCACGTGCCAGCGCAACGGCATGAGCCATGAAGGCCGGACACCAATTAACTAACGCATACCGGCCCTGGCCGGAGACCGACGGGGAACAGCGGGAGGAACAAGTGGCGATGAGCACCCTGGCGCGAGCTAGGCCGAAATTCCGCTCCGGGAACTAACATCCCTGTGACCAGGGAAACTCGCCGGGTAATGACCACCGCAGACATGTAAAGTCCAGCACCTGAATGACCAGGGCAGACACGACGGGCTCATAAGCCTGGGGGAACTTCGGCCTAATGATCTTGAAACGGCCGTGCCTGCCGCCGCGACAGATCGCAGTGCGCCTGGCTGGTTCCGTTCCTGCCTAACTGGGGGTCTCCCCGGCCGGCCTAACTGGGGGTCTCCCCAGCCGGGCCGAGATAACCGCTGTAGTGCTGGCGGAGGGCGTCCTCCTCGCTTTCGCTGATATGCGCGTCCCTGTCAATGTTGGGGGCGTCTTTGACCTGGTCCTTGGACACGGCGAGCACGACCACCTCGCCATCGACCCGGGCTCCGTGGATCGGGGCGAAACTCTGCCGGGTGCCGAACAGGCCGGTCTCCACGAGGAGCCACAGTGGCTGCCCGCTGTGGTCATCGAGGTACACCTGGCTGACCTTGCCGATCCTGTTGCCCTCGGCGTCGGCAGCGACGCGGTGGATGTATTGCTGAGGGTCCTGCGGGGTGGTCATAGCTGTCTCCCTTGCGCGGGATGGGGCGCACGCGGGCGCCCGGGCCATGCGACGAGGTCCAAGGCATGTCGGGCTACCCCGCGAGGACCTCAGCAAACTGCCCCTCAGCCAACGATGAGCAGAATCGGCGCAAGAAGCACGTGGTCCTGGCTCAAAGTCCCTGCCGGTTTCATCCTGCGCAGGGCGTGGGCTTGAGGGCTCAGTGGGCGCTCGGTGGCCGACGGCCCGGGCTGAAGTGCACAGTGAGGGCCAGGCGCGCTGCAGGGGTGTAGTTGAACGTGCCGGAGTGCCACAGGTCGGCACTGTTGAACAAGATCACCGACCCTGCCGGGGCAATGATCTTCACCTCATCGGGGTGCGGGCCCATCCCTGTGCCGTAACCGTGTTCGGTGTCGATCGGCGGCTCGGCCCGCCGGTGGGAGCCGGGTACCACGCGAAGCGGCCCGCTGTCGCGGGTGAAAGGCGTCACGCACCACATGGCCGCAAGCGTCTGCCATGGCCCCTCAGTCCGACGCTCGGCATAGTCGGGGTGGAGGCCCTGCTCGCCCGACCCGGGAATGGGTGCCCGCAGATCGAGGCCGCCCACGTGCCAAGGTTCGCCCAGCACGGTGGCCGCCGCGTCGGCGAGCAGCGGATGCTCGTGACACGGGGCAAAGTCGGGGTCGGCCACGTCAAACTCGGCGAGGACGCAACCGTAGGTGGTGTCCAGGCTGGGCTCGTCCGCCCACGCTGCGACCGTGTGCCGCACCAGCCCTTCCAGCCGGTCCCTGATCCGCGCGAGCACGGCCTGGTCCAGCAGCGAACGCACGACTAGGTAACCCTGCTCCTGAAGGAACCTGCGCTGCCGGGCGCTGAGCTTGGCCGCCACACCCAGGACACTGACGCAGCAGCCGCGGCAACGCAACGCATTTTCAACGACGCTCGCGCGCTCCGCGTCCCCCAGCAGCAATCGACGCCTGAAGCGGCACTCTCACGCCCTGGAAGTAGAGAACCGGGGCGCTGCCTTCTAGGGACCGGTCCGGCCCGGGCATTGCTTTTGCTGTGTCGGAACCTGTTGCACCAGATCGCGGGCAGCGGCAACGATGTGCTCGGCATCGATACCCGCCGCGGCGAGAAGTTCCGTGCTGCTCCCTGAACCGGGCAGGTCCCGTACACACAGATGAGCCAGGTGCAGCGGCTGCGGCCCTGCCTCCAGCAAGGCATCCGTCACCGCGCTGCCCAGCCCTCCCGCCGGATAGTGGTCCTCGGCCACAACCAGACGGCCACCGGTGGCGGCCACCGCGGCCGACAGAGTCTCGCTGTCGATGGGCTTGACGGAGTACAGATCGATGACGCGGGCGCGGATGCCGTCCTCCGCCAGCTGATCCGCGGCAGCCAGGCAGGCGTGCAGGGTGACCCCGGCGCCGATAAGCGCCACGGCGTCATCGGGGCCCGACCGCAGGACCTTCGAGCCGCCGACCGGAAAGGATTCCGCGCCGTCGTAGAGGACGGGGTAGGCACCCCGGGTGGTCCGCATGTAACTGATACCTGGGCGGTCCGCCATCGCCCGCACAAGTGCTGCCGTGCTGGTGGCATCGCTCGGGTAAAGCACCGTTGAGCCGTGCACCGCGCGCAGCATGGCCAGGTCTTCGAGCGCCATCTGCGAGGGCCCGTCCGCACCGATCTCCACGCCCGCGTGCGATCCGGCCAGCCGGATGTTCGCCTGAGAGATGGCGGCCATCCTGATGAAGTCGTAGGCGCGGGTGAAGAAGGCAGCGAACGTCGAGGCGAACGGGACGTAGTGACGGACGCTGAGCCCCACAGCGGCCGCCACCATCTGCTGTTCGGCGATGAACATCTCGAAGAACCGGCCGGGATACGCTCTGGCGAACTCGTTGGCGTAGGTGGAGTTGCTGACCTCGCCGTCGAGGGCCACCACGTCGGGCCGGTCCGCGCCGAGCGCGGCCAGCGCGTCGCCGTAGGCCTTGCGCGTGGCGACCTTCTCACCCGGCGAGTACTCCGGGGCGGGAGGCGGCGGCGCGTCGCCGTGGGCCTGGACCGCCGCGCTGGGCATGGCCGGCGCGGGACCCGGGGTCGCGTCCGCAGGCAGCGGGCCGCGGACCAGCAGATTCCGCTCGCCGCCCAGTTCCGCGATGGCCCGCCTGGCCATGTCGGGCGGGAAGGGCTTGCCGTGCCAGTCCACGCGGTCCTCGACCTCAGAGAATCCGCGCCCCTTGATCGTCCGGGCCAGGACCACGGTGGGCTGGTCCGAGCCCTCGTCCGCGATGAAGCGGAACGTCTCAGTGATTTCGGTGAGGTCGTGACCGTCGATGATGAGCACGTGCGCCCCGAACGCTTGGGCGCGCTTGGCGTAGGCGTCGAGGTCCCACCGGAGCTCGGTGGGGCCGCGCTGGCCCAGCCGGTTGATGTCGACGATCGCGGTCAGGTTGGACAGCCCGTAGTACCCGGCCTTGTCCAGGGCCTCCCAGATGGAGCCCTCAGCCATCTCGCTGTCCCCGCACAGCACCCACACCCGGTAGGGAAGCCGGTCGAGATACCGGCCGGCCAGCGCGACTCCCACCCCGTCGGGCAGCCCCTGGCCGAGTGATCCGGTGGCGACGTCGACCCACGGCAGCACCGGGGTGGGGTGGCCTTCCAGGCGGGACCCGAACCGCCGGTACCCGGTCATCAGCTCCTCGTCGGACACCACGCCCACCGCCTTGAACACGGAGTACAGCAGCGGAGAGGCGTGTCCCTTGGAGAAGATCAGGTGATCGTTGGTGTCGGCGCGCGGGTTGTCCCAGTCGTACCGCAGGTGACGGCCGACCAGCACGGCCAGCAGGTCCGCCGCGGACATGCTCGAGGTCGGATGACCGGATCCCGCGCTGGTGCTGGACCGGATCGAATCGACGCGAAGCTGGGCGGCGAGGTCTCTGGCCACATCCAGGTCGATGCCAGTGAGCGGCTGTGTTTCGCTGCCCATGTCAGGCCCGTCCCTGGCTGGCATCCAGCTCCTCGGGGCTGCTCATCAGCTACCACCCTTCTTCTGCTCACCAGGAAGTAGGGGAAACTCGCGGCCCGGCCGAGCCGGTACCGCCAGGCTATCGGACCACCTTCGTGGCCCCGCGCCGGCGCAGGCCCCCCGCCGGACCGCCCTCAGCCTGGCTCCGCGAGCAGGCGGTTCGCCCACACGTCCACCAGCCAGTCCCGGTACCGGTCCGGTGACCATCCGCGCTGGCCGACCAGCAGCTCGTAGACCTCGATCGCGCCGAGCGCCCACAACTCGTCCCGCGTCTCCTCCACGCTGCGGCCAGGCGCCAGCACGCCGGCGTCAGCCAGGTGCCTGGCGAGCATGGTCATCCCAGCCAGCTTCTGGGCGCCCAGCTCGGCCCACAGGTCCGCCGCGTCCCTATCGCCTTCGGCCGCGCCCCTGATGATCAGGTAGAGCGGCGCGAGCCGCGCCTGCACGGTAGCCAGGAACGCCGCGTAGAGGGCCAGCTTGGTCCGCCCGTCCGGGGTGGCCTCTACCGCCTGGGCCGGGGCCCGGTCGGGCACCGGAATGGGGGCGTCGTCGCCGGCCACCGTGACGTCCAGCAACTCCTTGAGCAGGCCGGCCTTGGTGCCGAAGTACCCGTAGACGGTCTCCACCGACACCCCGGCCCCGGCGGCGATGTCCTTCATGCTCGTCCGCTGGTAGCCGTGATCGGCGAACAACTGCCCCGCGGTGGCCAGTACCGCCCGGCGGGTGGCGCGGGCCTGGGCACGACGCTGGCTCGCGTCGTAGCGACGGCGCGGCTTGACAGGGTCCACATTCTGTTCCATGCTGCTTACATCCAATACAGAGGCTCTGGATTCAATTTATCAAACTGTTCCAGAGCCTGCCACTAAGGAGGCAGTCATGTCCGCCATCAGCCCGCCCACCCCACATGCCATGTCCGCTTCCCCCACCGCGTCCCGCGCCGACCGGCCGGGCCAGGGCGAGCCGGAAGCCTTCACCGTGCTGCGGCGCATGTTCGGCGATGGCTTCGCCACCGGCGACGTCAGCGTCGTGGACGAGTTGTGCGCTCCGGGCCTGATCGACCACCAGTTCGGCCTGGCCGGCACCGGCGCGGAGGCGATCCAGCACGTTAAGGCCGCCATCCGGGACGTGCACTCGGCCGTCCCGGACATCTCGTTCACCATCGAGGACTTCGCCGAGGCCGGCGACGTCATCTGGGTCCGGGTCCGCGCCCGGGGCACCGCGACGGGGCCGTTCTTCGGGCCGCCCAGCGGCCGCCCGGTGGACTTCACCGTGATCGACGTCGCCCGGGTGGTGGACGGCCGCATCACGGAGCACTGGGGCGTGCCCGACCGTTTCGCCATGCTGGCCCAGACCGGCGTCCTCGACCGCCTCGCGGCCTGACCGCCCGCCAGGGCGACGCCAAGGAGGCAGCCATGTCGGCACCCACCACGTCCGGGACCGCCGCGGGCCATCCGCCTGCCGGCGGCCGGCCGGATCTACCGGACCAGGTCGTCATCCAGTCCGCCGGGCGCGGCCCCGCCACCTGGGCCCTGGGCTCGCTGTTCGAGCACCTGGCCGGGGCAGGCCAGACCGGCGGCCAGCTCGGCGTCGCGGTGGTGAGCCAGCCGCCCGGCGCGGCCAGCCCGCTGCACGTGCACACCCGCGAGGCCGAGGCCTTTTACCTGCTGGCCGGGACCATGACCTACCGGGCCGGGTCCCGGCTGGCCCACCTGGCGGCCGGGGACTTCATCTACCTGCCGCGCGGCGTGCCGCACGCGTTCCGGATCAGCGGGGACATCCCGGCCCGGTTCCTCGCGCTGACCGTCCCGGGCGGGCTGATGGATCTCTACGACGAGGCCGGCCGGCCCGCCCCGGAGCACCGGCTGCCGGCTCCCGGGGAGGTGGACCTGGCCGCGGACGTAGGGCGCTGGCTCCACCTGGCCCCAGGGTACGGCCTGCAGATCATCGGCCCGCCAATGCCCGGAACCGAAACGGCGCCCGCGTCCGCACCGGCGGGCACCCGCGACCGGGCTGGCCCGGAGTGAGCGCCGCGGACCTCAGAAGGACGACTGCAACGGAGATCATGACGTCCCCCACCTCAGTGCCGCTACCATGCACGCCTGCCACTTGCCGTCGCGGAGTAGCCGGGACCGCCTAGTGTTTGCCCAGGGTCTGATGCGGTAGGAGGTCGGGGATATGAAGAGGCTGCTGATCGCCGCCGCGGTGGTGTTCACCGGGCTCGGGCTGTTTCCCGCCCAGGCCAGCGCCAGCACGCTCGCGCAGTGCCTCGCTCACCAGCACGTCTGCGTGAGCGGCAGCGGCCGGACGCTGGTTTCCACGAGCCAGGAAGCACAACTGGCCCGCCAGATCGGCGGGCAGGACATCTGGGTGGTCGCCGCCCCGTCCGGGCCGTCTGGCTACAACAGCGCGATGAGGCAGATCATCAGCGACCTCACCGGGCACGCGCAGTTCACGGTGGGGTTCCTGGACAGCCGGCTCAGGCACTTCGGGGCCTACAACAAAGGCATGCTGCCGGACCACGACGCCGCTGCTATCGCGACCCAGGTGGTCCAGCAGCACCAGGCGGACGGCAACATCTTCGCCGCCCTGATGGGATTCGTGAAGGACGTGCAGCGGCAGGCCGGCGCAGGCCCGGCGGCTGGCACGGGAGGCAGCACCTCCAGTGGGTCCTCGCACGTGCTGACCACTGTCCTGATCGTCCTGGGGATCATCGTCCTGCTGGCCGTACTGGGAGGTTTCATGATCTGGCGGCCCATCCGCAAACGCCGGCAGCGGGAACTCGGGGAAGCCAAGTCGGCCGCCCAGGATGACCTGATCGCCCTGAGCTCTGGCCTCACCGATCATGACGCGGACATCTCGATACGCAGCAACCCCGAGGCCGCCGCGGAGCAGCAGGCGGCGCTGAATGCGTACGAGCGGGGCACCGCCGCGCTCGACGCGGCGCGCAACGTGAAGGAGATGGGTTCGGTCAGCCGGTCCATCGCCGAGGGGCAGTACCACCTGGCCAGCGCCCGGGCCCTGGCCGACGGGCAGCCCAGGCCCGCGCGGCGTCCGTCGTGCTTCTTTGATCCCCGGCACGGCATGTCCGTGCGCGACGTGCTGTGGACGCCGCCCGACGGGGGCCCGCCGCGCCTGGTGCCAGCGTGCGCCGATGATGCGCGCAAGGTGGAGCAGGGGATCGAGCCCGACATGCGGCAGGTGGAAGTGCGCGGGGCTCCGGTCAACTACGTGAATGCGGGCTTCGCGCCCGCCTACTGGGGCGGCTACGGCCTCCTGCCTGGCATGTTCACCGGGTTCCTGCTCGGCGAGGCGCTCTCCGGCGGCTTCGGGTATCCCGGCGGTTACTTCGGTGAGGGCTACGGCGACGGAGACTTCGGCGACGGGGATCCCGGCAATGGCGGAGATTACGGCGGCGGTGACTTCGGGGGCGGTGACTTCGGCGGGGGCGACTTCGGTGGCGGGGGCGATTTCGGCGGCGGCGATTTCGGCGGCGGTGGCGGCGACTTCTCCTAGCCGGGTAGCAGCCACTGCCGGGTGACCTGCTCTCACCATCTCAGCATTCTCTTCGTGAACCACTCAATACGCCGGATCCTCGCATATACGGCAAATTTCGTGTATGTCGCGGACTCAATCAAATACCTAGTCATGGCGCGCTGCCCGGCTTACACTCGCATCACGTTGTAGCCGTACCGGGTCAATGGACGTACCCGACGGCTACCGGGGGGAGAGATATGCTGTGCACCAACTGCAGACATGACAATCCGCAGGGCTACCAGTTCTGTGGCTCATGCGGCCAGCCACCCTTTTCACCAGCTCATGAGACTGCGGTATTTGCCCAGGCGGCTCCACCCGCGCCCGCGCCACTAGATGACGCGTGGCCAAGCATGAGGGCAGTGCCGAGGCAGCCAGGACCCGCTGAGCGGCACGAGGCTCCCCCGCGCCGGCAGACGCGGCACGAGATCCCGCGGGAAGACATGACCCGCTACCTGTCAGCCGCGGTCACCTTCGACGCATCCCTGGCCGCGCAGCTTATCGATAATGTGCTGGAAGAACCGCATCGTGCGATAGCGGCGACGCCAGGAGTCAGCCTGGCCACGGTCCTCAGGTACGCGTTAGCAGCGAACCGGCGGCGCCTCATCAGGGACGTCCTGCTGTTCATCTACCTGGTCCTGATGATCTGCACGTTCTTCCTCGCTTTCATCACCGTGCCGTTGTTCCTGTTCGTCAGCTGGATAACAATCCTGTCCGAGCTGTACATCCGGTTCTACGGCCAGCCGTCCCAGCCGCTCAGGCCAGGGAAGTTCGGTTCCGCGCAGCCCCCGTCGCCAGCGCGCAACAGCTATGCGGCCAGGCAGCTGGCCCGGATCGACGAGGCGAGCACCAGCGGGAACGCCACGATCTACAGCGGGTTCTCGCCGTTCATCGGCTACGGCACCATCACATCGAGCTGGTCCTTCGTCGTCGACGTGACGTCGCCCCGCCGCTCGGGCCGCTCGGGCCGCCCCCGCCCGTTCACCGTGACACAGCTCTATGATCATGTGGCCTCCGGGCTCGATCAGATCGATCTGCCGGGCATGGAGTTCCGCATCCGCCTGTTCGTCAACGGCCGTGATATCCGTGACGACGGCCGTTTCCTGCGGGACCCGGACGGGCCGCCGGTCAATTCTGTGAGCCCGGAGCTGCTAGCCAGCCTCATGACCAGCCCGGAGGAGCGTGCCCGTCCTTACCTGACTATCAGTGTGGCTGGCTGGCACGGCGACCTGGTGACGACCACGTTCGTCCGCTTCCTGCTGTCCGAGAGTGACCTCTTCGTTGAAGCGGCGCGCACCGCCGTGCCACCGCTGCGTGACGCGTTCAGGACCGTGGACGCGATGGAAATGGCCCCCGCCGACGGCGAGTTCCCGGCCCTGCTCAAGACCAGCTTCGTGCAGACCGTGCCGTTGCTGCTGCGCAGCGGCGCGGCCATCGTCCACGAGCTGCGCCGGGGGAGCAGGCGCGCGCAGAAGAAGCGGCAGCTGAGCCGCATGCCTGACTACGGGGCGCTGATCAGCGTGCGCGAAGCCGCCGCGGACAGCAAATGGCAGCGCTATTTCCAGGTCTTCGATAACGCTCGCTACGTCAAGACCGTCGAGCAGCGGGTGTTCCATTCGCTCGTTGAGTTCCTCGACGCTCACGACGTGGACACGTCCAGCCTGATCACCCAGGCCGAGGTGATCATCAACAACGGCATCGAGATCTCGGGCAACGCGACTGTCCATGCGGACCAGATCGTCGGCGGTCCCGGCGCGCAGGCGACCCGGTGGACCTCCCGGCTCCGTGGCACGGACAGCAAAGGACAGGCCTCATGACCTCCAGCGAGAACAACGGCGTGCAGATCAACGGCTCGGCGCGGGTGACCGCAGGCGCCATCGCCGGCGGTCCCGGCGCGCGTGCGACCGTCGGCAACGCAGGCCGCAGCGTCACCGACGCTGACCTTCGGGAACTACGCGGCCTGCTCCTGTCGGTCGCCGAGCAGGTGCGCGAATCATCGGCCAGCCTCGATAGCCCGGGCGCAGTCGCGGAGCTGGTCGCCGACGCCCAGGGGGAAGCTGGGAAGGACGAGCCGGACATGGGCCGTCTCAGCCGCATCCTGCACGCCCTGATGGCGGGCGCGGGCGACGTCACCGTGCTGGCCAACGCTGTCTCTGCGGTTCAGCACATGGTCAGCGCCTTCCGGTGACCCGGCCTGACGTGCGCAAACTCCGTCTGCTCATGAGATACTGGACCAGCGGGGAAGCCCTCCGATGACCCGATCCTGCCCATCGTGCAGCGCGCCGTTACCACAGGCCGCCGTCCGTTTCTGCCTCGGCTGCGGCTAGCGGCTCAGCCGGTAAGGGCCGGCCGCAGACCCGCCTGCGGAGGCCTCTCCCCCGCCGCAGCCGCCGGCGTACCCGTCCGCCGAGCGCGGCTCACCCTGGTATCCGGAGGACGGTGGGCAGCCAGACTACGGTCATCAGGGGAAGGAGCGCGCGGGCCGGCGAGGCCTCATCGCGCTCCTCATCGTCGT
>JAOPYP010000221.1 GCA_025964635.1 Actinomycetes bacterium
GCGGTTCCTCCTGACCGCGGCCGGGGCCGCCGCGCTCGCGGTCGGCGGGGCCGGGGCCGGCCAGGCGCTGCTGTCCCGGTTCAGCGTGTCCACCGCGCGCTCCGCGATCAGGCTTCCCGGCCCGGCAGTCACGGGACCGGCGCCCCCGGGCGGCGCGGAGCTCGGTGTCCCGGGGATCAGCCCGTTCACCACGCCCAACGGGAGCTTCTACCGGGTGGACACCGCGCTCACCCTGCCTCAGGTCTCGCCGGAGCAGTGGCACCTGCGGGTGCACGGCATGGTCGAGCGGGAGCTGAACATCACCTTCGACGAGTTGCTGAAGCGGCCGCTCACCGAGGCCGACATCACCCTGGCCTGCGTGTCCAACCAGGTCGGCGGCCCGTATGCGGGCAACGCCCGGTGGCTCGGCGCCAGCCTCGCCGCCCTGCTGCGGGAGGCCGGTGTCCGGCGCGGCGCCGACCAGATCCTCAGCACCTCGACGGACGGCTGGACGTGCGGCACCCCGATCGAGACGGTCATGGACGGCCGCAACGCGCTGCTCGCGGTAGGCATGAACGGGCAGCCGCTCCCGGTGGCGCACGGGTTCCCGGCCCGGATGATGGTCCCCGGCCTGTACGGCTACGTGTCCGCCACCAAGTGGGTCGTGGACCTGGAGATCACCACGTTCGCGGCCCAGCGGTCCTACTGGGTGCAGCGCGGCTACTCCACCCGCGCCCCGATCAAGACCGAGTCGCGGATCGACGTGCCCCGGCCCCTGGCCCAGGTCAAGGCGGGCCGGACCGCGGTGGCCGGGGTGGCCTGGGCGCCGCACCGCGGCATCGACGCGGTGCAGGTCCGGGCGGACGACGGAGCCTGGCACCCGGCCCGGCTCGCGACCGTGCCCGGCATCGACACGTGGCGGCAGTGGGTGTGGGAGTGGGATGCCCCGCCCGGGCTGCACACGCTCCAGGTCCGCGCGACCGACGGCACCCAGGCTACGCAGCCGTCCCGCCGCGTGCCGATCTTCCCCAACGGCGCCACCGGCTGGGACACGGTCACGGTGACCGTCACCTAGCCACCCGGCGCCTGCTTCCCACCCCAGATGTTCCAGCAACCCAGTGAAGAGGAGTCCACCCCAATGAAATACAAGGTCCCGGCCATCGCCGTCCTGTCCGCCGGTCTCGCGTTCGGTGCCGCCGCGTGCGGCTCCAGCGGAACGTCGGCGAGCTCAGGGTCGAGCACCCCGTCCTCGTCGGCGTCCTCCGCGTCCGCCATGCCCACCCAGTCGGCGCAGACCGCGTCGAAGCCGTTCGGCCCGGCCTGCTCGGCGGTTCCGTCCTCCGGGTCCGGCAGCTTCCAGGGCATGTCCACCGCCCCGGTGGCCACGGCCGCATCGAACAACCCGGTGCTGTCCACGCTGGTCACCGCGGTCAAGAAGGCGAAGCTGGTCGACACGCTCAACTCGGCGAAGGGCATCACCGTGTTCGCCCCGGCGAACAGCGCGTTCGCCAAGCTCCCGGCCGCCACGCTGGGCAAGGTGCTGGCCAGCAAGGCCGAGCTCACCAAGATCCTCACCTATCACGTGGTGGGCTCGACGGTCACGACCAGCCAGTTCGCCTCGGGGATGACCCCGAAGACCCTCGAAGGCGGCACAGTGACGCTGGCCAGGATGGGCTCCACTTACACGGTGAACGGCGCGAAGGTGGTGTGCGGTGGCGTGACCACGGCCAACGCCACGGTCTACATCATCAACTCCGTGCTGATGCCGAAGTCCTGACCGGCCCGGCTCATGCGGGGCCGGGCCCGTCCGGGCCCGGCCCCGCATGACGTACGCGCGGACCAGGTGAGGCACCCCGAGCGTTGACGAGCAGTGGCACCGCACGGAAGCATCATGGCTGTGGACTCGTTCGCGGGAAAGCTCGCGGTGGTGACCGGCGGCGGTTCCGGCATCGGCCGCGAGCTTGTCCGCCAGCTGGCCGTGCAGGGATGCTCGGTCGCGGCATGTGACCTGAACGCGGCTACCGTCGCGGAGACCGCGGCCATGGCGCGGGCGGCCGCCGTACCCGAGGTCCGGGTGACCAGCCATGCCTGCGACGTCGCCGACGAGGCGGAGGTGCTGCGGTTCCGCGATGAACTGCTCGACGGGCACGCCAGCGATCACGTCGACCTGGTCTTCAGCAACGCGGGCATCGGCGGCGGCAGCAGCTTCGTCAGCGGTGACCGGGACGAGTGGGAGCGCACGTTCGCCATCGACTGGTGGGGCGTCTATTACTGCGCCCGCGTGTTCCTGCCGCTGCTCATCGCGAGCAGCGACGGCGTCCTGGTCAACACCAGCAGCGTTAACGGCCTCTGGGCCTCGCTGGGGCCGGGCGTGCCGCAGACCGCCTACAGCACGGCCAAGTTCGCCGTGCGGGGCTTCTCGGAAGCGCTGATCGAGGACCTGCGCGTCCACGCGCCCCATGTCCGGGTCGCCGTCGTGATGCCGGGGCACGTGGGCACCGACATCATCGCGAACAGCCTCCGCGCGCGTGGCCTGCCGGACCCGGAGCACATGAGCGACGCCCAGCTAGAGGAACTGATCCCGCGCGACATGCAGGACGGGCTGATCCGGGCCGGGATGCTGGGCGAGGACGCGTCCGCTGATGATCTGCGCCAGATGCTCGTCAGCGCTAACGCCGACTTCCGGGACAAGGCGCCGGTCAGCGCGGCCGAGGCAGCGACCACCATCCTCGACGGGGTGCGATCCGGAACCTGGCGGATCCTCATCGGCGAGGACGCGACGATGATCGACGCCGCGGTGCGCGCCAAGCCCGAGGCCGCCTACGACTACGCCGAACTGTTCGGCGCGGCCGCAGAAGAGCCGGCCGCAGAACAGCCGGCCGCAGGAACACCTGAGCGGTAGCAGCCAGCGCCGCGGGTCTAGCCCTGCTGCGCGAAGTCCTTGGTCCGGATGGCCACCAGCGCGACCACGCCCGACGCCAGCGCGATGATCGCCGCGACCAGCAGGATGTGGTTCAGCCCGGTGGTGAAGGCGGTTCGCGTGATCGCGCCCACGGTCGGCCGGAGCTGCGGAGGCAGTTTCGCGATCACGTGGCCGATCTCGCCGGACTGCACGGCGGAGGCGATCCTCGGCCCCTGGTGGGACAGGTGCGGCACGGCCGCGATCATGGACCGGACCTCGCTGGCCACCTTGTTGGAGAACAGCGTGCCCAGCAGGGCGATGCCGGTGGCGATCCCGACCTGGCGGAACGTGGAGTTGATGCCGGAGGCCATGCCGGCCTGCTCCGGCGGGACCACGCCGACCGCGGTCGAGGCGAGCGGCGGGTTGACCAGGCCGATGCCGAGGCCGCCCACGATCATGCCGGGGATGAGGTGGGTCCAGGTGGATCCGGCGTTGAGCCCGCGCATGAGCAGCAGGCCCACCCCGACGAGGATCAGCCCGGGCCCGATGAGCAGCCGGATCGGCACCCGGGACGTCAGCCGGCCCGCCAGCGTGGCGCTGACCAGGATGGCCCCGGACAGGAACATGACCCGCACGCCGGTGCCCAGCGGCGAGTAGCCCAGGATGTCCTGCAGGTACAGCACGATGTAGAGCAGCATCGCGAAGATCGACGCGCTCAGCCCGAACGCCGCGACGCTGCCGCCGGTGAAGGTCGGCAGCCGGAACAGGCTGAGGTCGAACATCGGGTGCGCCATCCGCCGCTCGACGAGGACGAAGGCCACCAGCAGGACGGCCGCGGCCACCAGGCAGCCCAGCACCAGGCCGTCGGTGAAGGACCGCTGGTTGGACTCGATCAGCGCGTAGACCAGGAACGACAGGGCCGCGGTGAACAGCACGAAGCCCGCCCAGTCGGGCCGGCTGGCCCGCGGCGCGCGGGACTCCGAGACCCTCAGCACCGAGATGACCACGGCGATCACGCCGATCGGGGCGTTTACGAAGAAGATCCACCGCCAGGACAGGCCGGAGGTGAGCAGGCCGCCGAGCAGCGGGCCGATCGCCACCGCCAGGCCGGTCACCGCGCCCCAGACCCCGAACGCCGTGCCCCGGTCGCGGCCGCGGAACGCGTCCGCGAGCAGCGCGAGCGAGACCGCGAACATAATCGCCCCGCCGATGCCCTGCAGCCCGCGGGACAGCTGGAGCATCAGCGTGGTCGTCGCGAACCCGCACAGGACCGAGGCGGCGGTGAACACCACCAGGCCGATCAGGTACAGCAGGCGCCGGCCGAACATGTCGGCGAGGCTGCCCGCGGTGAGCAGGAACGCGGCCAGGGTCAGCGCATAGGCGTCCACCACCCACTGCAGGTCGGAGAAGCTGGAGTGCAGGGCGCGCTGGATGTCCGGCAGCGCGACGTTCACGATCGTGATGTCGAGCAGCAGCATGAAGGTGCCGAGGCACACCGCGACCAGCGTCCACCACTTGTTTCCGCGCTGGTCCGGGTGCCCGCCGGGACCCGGCTGGGCGCCCCGGCGCTGCTCCCGGCCGGACAGGTCAGCGTGGGCTTCGGTCACGAACGCTCCCCCCGGGGGTGGTGACTCATCAAGGCTGGCGACCGGTCAAGAACAGGCCTCTGCCCACGATACGGGCGGGCTCACACCCTCGCTTTCGCGGGTCAGGGCCTGACCGGTTGTGAACGGGCCGCACCGGGGCCGGCGGGGTTTGGGAGTAAGTGGGGGGATACTGGGGCTATGCCCCACCGGCAGCAAGGCAGGAGCGGGCCGGCCGTCCGGGAAGACATCGATTCGGGCGTGGCCGAGCTCGTAGCCGACGCTGACCGGCCGCGGGCGTGGACGCTGCGCGTGGACGGCATCCCGCAATCCCACGTGGACCTCGACGATCCGCTGTACCTGGAGTTCGAGTACATGCGGCGGCTCGGGCACCTGGCGGATCTGGCCGCACCGGCCGGGGAGCCGCTGCGGGTGCTGCACCTCGGCGGGGGAGGGCTGAGCCTGGCCCGGTACGTGGCCGCGGCCCGGCCCGGATCCAGCCAGCTGGCCGTTGACTCGGACGGTGCCCTGGTGAAGCTGGTCCGGCGGCTGCTGCCGCTGGACCAGCCCGCCCGCCGGGCCACTGCCGGGCGGGCCGGTACGGGGCAGGCCGGTACGGGGCGGCCGGGTAACGGCGGCACCAGTGCCGGGCGACCCGGTGCCGGGCGGATTCGCGTCCGGGTCGGCGATGCCCGGGCCGTCCTGGGTGACGTGCCGGCCGGTTCGTTCGACCTGGTGATCGCCGACCTGTTCACCGGGTACCGGACCCCCGCCCATGTGACCACGGTCGAGTTCGCGCAGGACGCAGCCGCCGCGCTCACGCCGCGGGGGATCTTCGCCGCCAACATGGGTGACGGACCGCCGCTCGCGCACGCCCGGGCCCGGGTCGCAACCGTGCGCGCCGTGTTCCCGCACGCCTGCCTGATCGCGGACCCGGGGGTGCTGCGCGGCCGCCGGTTCGGCAACCTCGTGCTGGCCGCCTCGCGCCAGGAACTCCCGGTGGCCGCGCTGGGCCGCCGGACGGCCGGTGACCCGTTCCCCGGCCGGGTCCTCGACGGCACCGAGCTCGACCGCTTCGCGGGCGGGGCCAGGCCGGTCACCGAAGCGCTGGCCGTGCCCGCGCCGGCCCCGCCGCTGGACCTCTTCGACTTCGGGCCCTGAGTTCCCTCTGCTGAGGGGTCAGTTAGGGCCGGGGACCGGCCACCGTGTTGACCAGCTCGCCGATCCCGGAGATCTCGATGCTCACCTTGTCGCCAGGCTCCAGGTAGACGGGGGGCTTCATGCCCAGCGCCACCCCGGACGGCGTCCCGGTCGCGATGATGTCGCCCGGCTCCAGGGTGATGCCCGCGGAGATATGGGCGATCAGCTCGGGCACGCCAGTGATCATCTGCGCGCAGCTGGCGTCCTGGCGCACCTCCCCGTTGACCAGCGTGCGCAGGGTCATCTCGGCGACGGGCGGGGCGGCGGCTGCGTCGAGCACGACCGGGCCGAGCGGGGCGAACGTGTCCAGCGCCTTGCCCCGGATCCACTGCGGCTCGGCGCCCTGCAGGTCCCGCGCGGACACGTCGTTCATGATCGTGTAACCGCCGACGAAGCCGAGTGCGTCCGCGACCGGCACGTTGGCGGCCCGCCGCCCGATGATGACGGCCAGCTCACCCTCGTAGTCGAGCTCGGAGGTGATGGCCGGGCGGACGATCGGGTCGCCGTGCCCGGACAGGCAGCTGGGGAACTTGGCGAACAGCACGACCCGCTCCGGCCGCTCCATCCTGCTCTCCGTGATGTGGTCGGCGTAGTTGAGGCCGACGCAGATGATCTTGCTGGGTCGGAGTACCGGCGGGGCGTACCGGGCACCGGCCGGGTCGACGCTGGCCTGGGCGCCGGGCGCCAGCTCGCGCAGCCGGCCGACGGCGGCCGGGCCCCGGGCGAACAGCTCACCCACGTCCTGCAGTCCGCCGAGGTCAGCGGCACCGCTCGCAGCCGCTAGTTCGTCGACGGGGGCGAACCCGTCTGCCGCGGCGACATGGAGCGAAGGAACGCCGGCGTCTCCCCGGTACAGTGCCGCCAGTTTCACGGTGGTGCTCTCCCTTGCTCGCCGGGCGCCGGGCCTGGGCGACCGGACTCAGATAGTTGGTTGCGTGAACTAAAGATCAAGGTAGCAACGAAGGCTGGTCAGGACGGCATGGGGGACACGAGCCCGGCGGCCAGTGCGTCCTGGAAGCCCTTGACCGTTTCGCGCACTCCCTCGGCCAGAGGGATGTTCGGAACCGGACCGACCGCGTCGTGGATCGCCGGGGCGGCCAGCACCGAGGGCACCGGGAGCGGGTGATCGTCCCAGGTGATCAGGCGCCCGGAGCCCGGGAGGACGTCCTCGATGAGGCCGGCCAGGGCCGGGACGCTGACCCGGTGCCCCGGCACATTCAGGCTGACCGCCTCCCCGGAGCCGGCCGCCGCCCGGGCCGACGCGATGAAGGCGCGGGCACAGTCGGGCGCGTAGGTGAGCAGCATGCTGCCGCTGAACTTGATCCGGAACGGCACGCCCGCGGCCGTGGCCAGCATGGCCTTGGTCGGGTCAGAGGTCATGCCCTGGTCCCGGCCGAGGCCATAGACGATGAACGGGCGCAGGGCGATCGACCCGATTCCGTGCTGGGCCGAGTAGGCCTTGGCGGTGCCCTCGTTGGCCGCCTTATAGACGCCGTAGAAGGAGTCCGGCAGCAGCGGGGAGTTATCCGCGACGACCCCGGCCGGGTGGCCGCCGGGCTTCCCGAAGACCGCGGCCGAGCTGGCCAGGGCTAGTCCGATGGGGCCGCCCGCGGCGCGGATCGCCTCGAACACGTTGACCGTCCCGACCACGTTGACCATGGCCCCGAGCGGCGGGTCCGCGGCGCAGAACGGGAGCTGCAAGCCGGCCAGGTGGACCACGTGGGTGATCCCGCGGTCCGCCACCAGGGCCGCGACGTCCCGGGCGCTGGTCACGTCAAGCGTGGCGAAGTCGGGCTGCTGGCCAGCCTGGCCCTGGGAGATCAGCTCGAAGCGGCGCAGGTCCGGGCTCAGGTCGGTGGCGACCACCGGCACGCCCTCGTCGAGCAGGAGCCGGACCGCCCAGGCGCCGATGCAGCCTGCGGCGCCGGTGACGAGGAATCTCTCGGGTGACGTGGGCACAGGACCAGACCTCCGTGTGGCGGGGGAGTACAGGGACTAGGAGGATGACGGGGAATCAGGGGGCGGGTCCAGCGGATTCTGCCCGGCCGCCCGGAGCTTGAGCTCGCGCTCGATCATGGCGACCAGGTCCGGGTGCGCGCTCAGGCCCCACAGCACCTCCGGCGGGATCCCGAGCCGGCGGGCCGCCTGCGACACCACCGGCTGGCTCATGCCCAGGGCCTGGGCCAGTCCCTCGTCCCGGGCGAACGTGGGCGGCAGGTCGTCGAGGGACAGGCCGGCGGGCCGGTGGAACAGGCCGTCCGGCCCGGGGAGCCAGGCTTCGCCCGCCGCGGCCAGGCCGGCCGCTGACCGGGCCGTCTCCCGGGTGGAGTCGGCGAACTGCTCGCGCACGGACTTCTCGACCACCCCGCCGATGAGCCGGCGGTTCGGCGCCAGCAGCACGTTCCAGACGTACTCGGAGCGGGCGTGGCCCGGGTGCTGCAGCGCGAACTCCAGCCCGTCGATCCGCGCCCCGGGATCGAACCCGTCCACGCCCCGCTCGTGCCGGGCGAACCCGTCGGCGATGACGACGTGCCCGAGCGGTCCCGGCGCACGGGCCTGCACGTCCACCTGGTCGCGGACGCCCATGCCGCGGAGCTGGGCCAGCCACGGCCCGTAGGCGTCGCCGGCGAACCAGGCGTCCGGGTTCCCGTCGAGGTAGATCTCCAGGTCCCGGGTCCGCTGGTACAGCGCGGGCGGCGGCATCAGCCGCTGCTCCCCGGTGGCCGCGTTCTCCCCGATGAGGAACGCGGTCTCGCGCAGCTGCCCCATCATCCGGGACCGGCGGCCCGCGTCGGCCTCGTCCATCGCCCGCATGATGCAGTCGAGGTCCGCGGCGTGCTGGGCCCGGTCCAGGGCCGCCACGCCGCCCGGGTCCCCGCCGCCCGGGCCGTCCCCGGCATCACCGCCGTCCGCGCCGCGCTCCGCCAGCCTGGCATACCGGGGCAGGATGATCTCCAGCACCTCGGACACGATGTCCGGCTCGGTGAACCCCAGCGCCTCCAGGAACGCCCGGGCCGCCGGCGCCTCGGCGATCGCGCGCCGCACGGTGGGGAACCCGGTCCCGGCGGGCCCCGGCTCGTAGTCCGCGGGCAGGTAGGCCGCGGGGCGGTCCCCGGCGTCGAACGGCTCGACCTGGCGGCCGTCCTCGAGCCGGATGATCGGACGGGTGCGCGCCGGCCCGGGCGGGTCGCCCGGGATGCGTGGTTCCCGCCAGAGGCCAGGCTCGGCATGCAGGAACCCGTAGAAACGCGTGATCCAGTCGTCGGGCTGGGCTTCGAGGAAGCCGCGCGCGGCCTGGGCGAGGAGGTCCGCCGGGGTGACTTCACCGACGCCGATCTCCTCACGCAGGTAGCGGCGCAGCCGGGGGACGTGGTCTTCGTTGCGGGGAAGCTGGGCGAAGGCGAGCGGGAGGTCCGTCTGGAACAGCGCCGCGAGCTGGCCGGGGTCCAGGAGTTCGCGTACCTCCCCGGTGCTGGCCAGCTTCAGGTTCCGCGCCGCCGCGTAGCCGCCGCCGGCGGCGGGGATGAGATCCTCCTCGGTGAGGGCCGCGCGCACCGCGTCGAACAGCGGGCGCAGCATCGAGCCCGGCGGGAAGCGCGCCGCGTCGAGCGGGAGCGCCTGCAGGACCTCGACCGTGAGCAGCCCGGCGGTGCGCAGTTCCCGCAGCACGCCGACGAGCAGCAGGGCGGTCTCGCGGACCAGGGCCTGGTTCGCGGGGTCGTGTTCCGGGACGTTGTCGCGGGCGGGCGTGGTCCGGTACGGCCCCTGGATCAGGAAGCCGAGGAAGGTTTCCTTCTGCGTCGGGAAGAAGACGACCAGCGGGGAGCCGTCCTGGCTGACCAGCCGGGGTTCGCGGTGCGTGGTGTCGGCCCGGAATGCGAGCTCGACGCGCTGGCCGGCGTGGCCGAGGTCATCCAGCGGGCGCTCCCAGACGAACCAGTCCTCGGCGCGGCGCTGTCGCTGTCCCTGGGTCTCGGCCCGGGTGAGCGTGACGTGCCGGCCCGACGGCCGGCGCGGTTGCGTCTGGCGCTCGATAACCGTGTCCGTGACCTGGAGGCCGCGGGCCCGCAGCCGGGTGATGTTCCGCAGGAACAGCAGGGTGGCGGGCTCGATCCGGTTCAGGGCGGCGGAGATCTCCTGCACGGCCGTGGCCGCGGGCACCGTGTCGTGGTCGAACGGGAACACGAACAGGGTCTCCGGGGCATCACCGGCGGCATCCACGGCGGGGTCCACCGCGGCCGGCCGGACGTAGTGCTCGATCCGGAAGTGTTCCGCGCCGCTGTGGATCCGCGGGGTCGTGGTGTACGCGTACACCGACTTGAAGCCGATGCCGAACTGCCCGATCTTGGTGAGGTCCCCGGACTTACCGCTCTGCGCGACCCCGGACACACCGCGGACGTCGGCCTCGGTGAACGGCCGCCCGTCGTGCCTTACCTCCAGCCGGTCCGCGAACAGCTCGAAGGCCAGCCGGGTCGCGCCCGCGTCCTCGGCGTTCTGGATCAGCTCGAAGATGAAGTGGGTGCGCTCGCTGTACAGGTGCCCGAGCAG
>JAOPYP010000408.1 GCA_025964635.1 Actinomycetes bacterium
GGCCGGTCATATCTGGGAACGGATGTCCAGTTCGCCAGATATGCCTGGCGGGTTCAGCTAGTCGTGGCACACGCTCCGTGACGATTAGCCAGGGGAAGGGGTTTCGCGCGGGGGTTAGCCGGCTGTGCGCTGAGGCCGCCGGGCCGAAAGGACCGGCCACCCTGCGCGCAATGACGCGTACCCAGGTTCCGGCTATGGAAGGAAAGGACAGACGGTGAAGCGATACGTCATGGCTGCGATCAGCCTCATGGGCTTCTTCGTCCTCGCGGCGGGCTCGCTTCCGGCGAGCGCCGCGAGTCGTGCTCACGCACAGGCCCAGACCACGAGGGTCACGACCGTGAGAGCCCACACCACGAAGGTGCAGACCACAGGGGCCCGGACGACTAGGGCTGCGGCCAGGTACTCCCTGGAAAATCCCCTGTGCCAGAGTTACAACTCGCTGTGCGTCGACACCTCCAACACCCCCTCCGGGGGATACGTCGGGCACGACGAGCCGTCGCTCGAATTCAAGTCTGGCCAGGCCGGATCGGGCAATGACATCACCTACACCATGACGTTGCCGAAGGACCCGAAGAAGCAGCCCAACGCCAGTGGTTCCGGCGGGGCGACCTGGAATTTCCAGCTGCGGCCCACGTTCTGGTTCGGCCTCACGCTGTGTGACACCCAGTCCGCGCCCGAGTTCACCCACAAATGCAAGCCCGGCACTGACGCCAACAACCTGGTGGGCACCAATCCCAAGGCGCCGGACTACATCGGCAAGCACCCAGGCAACGCGTACATGGAGCTCCAGTTCTACGGCCCGGGATATGTCCCCCAGTTCGAGGGATTCGGCTGCACGAAGGCGCAGTACTGCGCGGCCATGACCATCGACAGCTACAACCTCAACCAGAACACGGGCGTCTCCAACACCGCCGCCTGCAACAACTACGTCCTCGGCGGCCCTGAGCCGATCAACTGGGCGTACGTCACCAAGAGCGGGAAGTCCCAGGCCCCGGCGAACCCGCTGTTCACCGGGACGCTGACCAACCCCAACCTCACCGCGGTGACCCCGGACCTGAACAAGGACCTGCTCATGAGCCCGGGCGACGTCGTCCGGATCCATATGCATGACACCTCGGCCGGCCTGCGCATCGACCTGTCCGACCTGACCACCGGTAAGCAGGGCTCGATGACCGCGTCGGTGGCCAACGGGTTCGGTCACGTCCTGTACACGCCGAAATCGAAGACGTGCCAGGCGAAGCCGTACGCGTTCCATCCTGAGTACTCGACGGCCAACCCGCGCGGCAACACCTGGTCGGCGCACACGTACAACGTGGCCATGTCCGATGAGATCGGGCACTTCGAGAACTGCCTGGCCATCAACGCGCAGGGCGACTGCAGCACGCCTGGCAGCCAGGACCCGACCGTGGACGCGGACGACAGTGGCTGCGTGCCGGGAACCGACTCGACGCTGGTGCACATCAACGGCTGCTTCAGCCCTGACTCGGATTACGACGGGCAGTCCTATCGCAACGACTGGCCGGGCACGAATCCGAACGTCGCCCTGGACCAGAAGCTGCACCCGTCACCGGTCCTGTTCACCAGCCCGCTCTCGCGCGGGAGGAACTACCCGACGATCGCGTTCGAGACCGACCTGCCGCGGATCGAGGCATCCGACTCGCAGGCCAACCCGCCGTTCTGCGACCGGACGACCGGCGCGAATTGCGTGAATCCGCCTCCGGGCGCGCAGTTCTACCCGTTCTTCTCGACGACGAGCAGGTCGGGCGTGTGCACCTGGCAGGAGGGCGGCAAGTACCTGCCGGGGACGACGAACGGCTTCGGTGGCAGTTCCACGGCTGAATTCGGCCCGCTGCTGAAGAGCGTCTTCCCGGTGGCCGGATTCACGACCGTGAAACTGTTCGACAACTTCAACAGCGGCAATATGCCGAACCCCTGCCGCGCCGGCTAGGGGCCCTTCCAGCACCCACAGGGTGGCACGGACCGCGACGGGAGCGGGGACAACCGTCGCGGTCCGTGCCTGCTCCCGGGGGCCGGCTGCAGTGCCCTACTGGGGGCCTGGCCCGGGTCACTGGGTCGGCACGCTGCTCGGGTGGGTACCAGGGATCAGGCGGCCGGTGCTCCCGGCCGCCGCGCTGAGCAGCCGGCCGGGACGGGATGACCAGGTCCATTGCCGGAGCGGCCCGATCCCCGCGACGCTGGCACAGCCCGAGTCGTGGATGCGGAGCGGCTGATAAGCGTGGCCACCGGCGGTGAACTCCAGCCGGAGGGCGCCACGGAGCGCAGCCGGGCAGTGCAGGCCCCGGGGCATCGGCGGTAGCCCGCAGAGCGCGGCGGCCAGGGCCCGGACCCGGGGCGCGGCCGCGATGGTGATGTCGCGCGGCAGGATCTCCTGGGTCCGGGCGACGGTGAGGCGCGCCGTAGCCCGGCTCACTTTCTGCGCATCGGCGCAGAGGGGAACGCCCGCCGACGCCGTCGCGGCGGCCGCGGCCACCGATGCCTTGCGCTGGCCCACCGGGGCCGGCTGCCCTGCGCCGCCGCTCACCGCACTGCCGCACCCGGCCAGCACGATCGCGGCACCGACCGCGACCAGGGCCGGCCCTCCGCGCCGGGGCAGCCGGCCCGCCCTGATCGTCCCGCGCATCCCAGGCCTCCGTTCCCCGTCCGGCCTCTCGGCCCGCGCCTCAGGTCTTGGACGGCCGGAGCCTGCTCACGGTTCCCTGAGCTCCGGACTCGCCACGCGGCAGGCGCGGTGGCCGCCGCGGATCCAGGCCCCGGAGGCGTCAGCTCCGGGTCTGGAGGTCCGGCGACCTCTCGTCGATGGGCCCCTGGGGATCCACGCCGGTCCGGTCACGGGCGGTCGTCCCGCCCACGGGGCGCTGGGACTTTCCCTGCCGCCCGGCGTGAGTCTCCCCGGACGGGCGCGGGTAGGCGATCCGGCCCCCGGCGGGCACGTTTTCGGGATGCCCGTTGCCATACGACATCTGCTTGATCTTCACGTAACGCGAGATGTCGCTCCAGCTGGCGGCAACCAGCCCACCCAGAGCGACGGGTATCAGCAGTCCCAGTGCCTTGCGAGCAACCATGTTTCCTCCTTCGTCAGTCCGCGCCCCCGGCTACCGCCGCGCGGACGATGCGGGCCGGCAGTCAGGCCGGCATTGGCCAACCCCCCCTGAAGGTCCCCGCATTGGCCCCGACACTTCCCCTGCTGACCTCCTTTGAACGCTAATTCGGACTCGGGCCCGGCCTGGGCCGCCCCCGGGCTCCGGTGCGGGACCGGCCCGAGACCACCGCGGCTGACCACAGGCAGAGCGCGGCCAGGCCAATAGAGCAACCCAGCGTGGCCCGGAAACTGCCGACGTAGTCGGCGGCGACCCCGACCCCGACGACGGGGATGATGAGCCCGCTGTACGCGAACACGAAGTAGGCGGAGATGATCTCGGCGCGGCGTTCGGGTGGCGCCAGCCGGTTCGCGGTGGACATGCTGCCGATGAACAGGGCCCCGACGGCGA
>JAOPYP010000512.1 GCA_025964635.1 Actinomycetes bacterium
GGCTGCCCGGCACCGAGCCGGCCAGCCCGAGCGCCGGGGCCAGCCGGGCGGGCCGTATCGGCGCCGCTGGCTCGGCCACCCCGAGCGGACCCGGGGGCCGGGTGGCCGCCCGCACCGCCGCGGGGGCCAGCACCAGCAGCGGCACAACGGCGGTGATGGCGAACCCGGCGCCGAGAACCGGCAGGTTGACGTCGATTCCCGGGCTGGGCTCGGCGAACCGGGCCGGCCCGATGGGCATCAGCGGGGACGCTGCGATGGCCGCCGCCACGGCGACCACAGCACCGGCCGTGGTCACGATCGCCACCCTGGCCAGGGACAGCAGCGCGAGCCGGGACCGGCTCATGCCGAGGGCGCGCAGGATCGGGAATTCCGCCGAGTCCAGGATGAGCTGGCGGCTCAGCAGCTGCCCGACGACGGCCAGCGCGATCAGGCTGGTCAGCGTCGCGAAGATGGCCAGGGCGACCGCTTCCGGCCGGATGGCCCGCTGGGTCGCCGCATACTCGGTGGCCAGATGGACGACCTGGACGTCGCCCACCCCGTACCGCCTGGCCAGGGCGGCCGCCTGGCTGGCGAACGTGGCGGCGTCCGCGCCGGGCCGGAGCACCACATAGCTGCCGCCGCCCGCGGGATTGAACGACTGCGCCTGGCCGCCCCGGGCGAAGGCCGGGCTCAGCAGCACCCGCGGCTCGGCCAGCTCCTTGTTGGCGGGCACGATCTCGTCGTCGAAGACGACGATGGCCGAGACCCGGAACGACAGCCGCACCGCGGGCCCGGCGCCGGGATTGCCACCCCGCTGCGGGTACCCGATCAGGTGCAGGGTACTGCCGGGCTGCAGGTGCTCCCGGGCGGCCAGCTTCCGGCTGATCATGACCGCGCGCGGGTCGGCCGGGCTGAAGATACGGCCGGCCACCACCCTGACCCGGTTGATGGCTACGCCTTCGCCGCCGAACGGGCTGGCCTCGGCCACCAGGTCCGAGAACGGCGAGGCGCCCGGCCCGGGCCGGGACATCTGGAGGAAGGCCACCGCATCCGCCGCTGCCACCTGCGGCAGGCGGGCCACGGCGCGGAAGTAGCCGTGGAATCCGGACCGCGCCGGGGACACCAGCAGGTCGGCGGCATGGCTGCGGTGCAGGAACCGCGGGTAGGCCGTGTCGGTGCGCCACGCTCCGGCGGCGGTGGTCAGCGCGATGCCGGCCATCACGCCGAGCAGCGCCGCGAGGGCCAGCCACCCCCGCCACTGCCGGCGCAGCTCGGCCCGCAGGCGCAGCCACACCCCTCCCATGACACCCAATTCAGGGCCCGGCCGCCGGCCCGGGTCAAGGATGCAGGCATCACCACCCGCGGTGATGCTGTCCCGACTAGTGCTAGGCGCAGGCGCCTATCGCCGATTAATCTCCCCTGACGGTGCGGCGCGAGGCGGCGTCGGTGGCGCGCATAGCCGCCTGTTCTGGTGCAGCTGGGCGGAGCCTGGGCACTGAGCCGGGCGGAGCCCGGCGCCGGGTCAAGGTCAAGCCGGGCCGCTGGTCTTTTCAGGGTGGTTGTCCACTCCGGGCGGCCCAGGCTTACGGCACCCATGGGCGGTCAATGCGTTCGCTATCTCTTGTGTGGTCTGTTCCCAGCCGCGCAGGGTCGACCGCCGCTGTCGCGCGGCGGCCCGTAGCCGGTGCCGGTGGCGCTCGTCACCCAGCCAGTCTCCGAGCGCGGCGGCGAGGGCAGCCGGATCGCCGGGAGGGACCAGTTGGCCGGGGCGGGTGCCATCGGCGGTGGAGCCGAGCGCTTCGGGCAGCCCACCGACGGCGGCGGCTATGACGGGTAGGCCGTGGGCGAGCGCTTCGGTGACGGTCATGCCGTAGGTCTCCGAGCGGGACGGCGCGACGAGCAGGTCGGCGGTGGTGTACGCGTGGCTGAGCGCCGCGCCGGTCAGGACGCCGGTGAGCCGGACGCGGTGGCCGTAGCCGAGGCGCGTGATACGGGTCTGCAATTGGTCGACGAAGTCAGGGTCGCGGTCGAGCGGCCCGGCCAGCATGCAATGCCACTCCCGCTCAGCGAGGTCGGCGAGCGCCTCGACGAGAAGGTCCTGACCCTTGTGGCGGCCGAGAACCCCGACGCAGATCAGGCGGCCGGGGACGGGCCGGGCCGGGGCAGCGATCTGATCGACGCCCGGCCGGGCGACGTGCACCCGGTGGGCCGGGATCGCGTATCGGGTCAGTACGTGCCGGCGGGTCCATTCGCTGGTGACGACCACGCCGGTGGCCGCGCGGAGCACGACCCGTTCGGAGCGCTGGGCGCTGGGATCATGGTGCGTGGCCAGTGGCATGTGCAGCAGCACTGTCATTCGTATCCGGCCGGTGTGTGGCAGCAGTTGCGCGGCGGCCGGCGAGGCGATGATCCCGTCGATGAGGACGGTCTCACCGTCGGGAATGGCGGAAACGATGCGGGCCAGGTCGGCGCGGGCGCTCGAGCCGGATACCGGCCACGCCGCGGCCACGGTCGTGACCAGCACATCCCATCCGGCCTCGGCCAGTCCGGCGCAGGCGCGCCGGTCATAGATGTTGCCGCCGGTAGGCTGGCCGGGATCGTCGAACCCCTCGGGGACTACTACCTGGACCCGCACGATGTTCCGGCCCTCCAGAGCGCCTGCCGCACCAAACCAGCCTCCACCCGGCGGCCGGCCTGAACCACACCCGCCGCCGATCCGTCATACCCACAGGGTGGTACGTAGAAGCGGTGGACGCGGTTCGACCCATACGGGATCTGACGTGAGAGACGATCAACGAGCACCATTTCTGACCGCGCTAGAGCGGGCCCGGGCGGCCGCCTACCCCGCCGGTGAGTATGTAGGCCAGGAGAGCTTCATGCGGGCGGGCGAGGTCCGGACCTTGGCTCACCACGCCCGGGTCGGCCCCGGCGTCTCGGTGCTCGACCTGTGCTGCGGGGTGGCCGGCCCCGGCCGGATGATCACGGCGGAGTCGGGATGCCACTACCTGGGTGTCGATTACTCCGCCAGCGCACTGGCCATTGCCCAGGAGCTGGCCGGGAATCTCCCCTGCCGCTTCGAGCAAGCTCACCTCCCGCCCCTGCCCGAGAGCCGCTTCGAGGTGGTACTCCTGCTGGAGACGATGCTGGCCTTCCCCGACAAGGAGGCCCTGGTGGGGGAGGTTGCGCGCACCCTGGAGCAGGGCGGGCGGTTCGCTTTCACGGTCGAGGAAGGCCGGCCGCTCACCGGGCAGGAGCAGTCCCGGATGCCCGCCGCCGATACGGTCTGGCCCGTCGAGCTGGCGAAATTGACGGACGTGCTGAGCAGCGCGGGGCTGGCCGTGACCTGGCAGCAGGAGCACAGTTCCGCGCACCACGCGATAGCGACCGCGCTGCTTCGGTGTTATCGGGCTGATTCAGCTCAGATCGCCGGCCAGATCG
>JAOPYP010000518.1 GCA_025964635.1 Actinomycetes bacterium
TCACCTGGAAAGTGCCTTTGCCTCGGCGCGGACAGGTCCTTCGACAAGCCCTATTCTCCCAGGCCAAAGGCACTTTTTATATGCAAACGATCAAGGCCAGCCGCTCACAGGCGAAAGCCCGAGGCTAATGACCTAGTGCCGCGTCAGAGAACCTTTGCCTTGCCGGGACGTGACGTCGCTCAGCGCGACCGGGCTCAAAACCGTGTGCGGGATACCGGGAGGGTCCTTAGCATCCAGACATGGATCTTCGCGAAGAACTTCCCAGCGACAGAGAGTCTGTGCGGGACATCCACCTGCGGGCGTTCGGTGATCACGGCCCCGCTGATCACGGCCTGGTCGTGGCCAGCTTGGTCGATACGCTGCGGGAGACCATCACGCCGACGGATGGTCTGTCGCTGGTTGCCGAGCACGACGGGCAGATCGTCGGGCACGTCATGTTCACCCGGAGTCTGCTCGATGCCCCTCGGCGGCTGGTTGAGGTGCAAGTGCTCAGCCCCCTGGCCGTCATGCCTGAGCATCAAAAGCGTGGTATCGGCTCGGCGCTGGTGCGGCATGGGCTTAAGGCACTTGCTGAGCAGGCCGTCCCCTTGGTCTTCCTGGAGGGCGATCCACGCTATTACTCACGTTTCGGCTTTGCGCCCGGGCACGGCCAGGGCTTCCGGAAGCCATCCCTGCGCATTCCGGATGGTGGCTTCCAGGCCATCAAGCTCCCTGAGTATGAGCCGTGGATGACGGGGACACTGGTCTACGCAGAGCCGTTCTGGCGGCACGACTGCGTCGGTCTCCGTGACCCCAGCGCATAGTGCCACGAGGGGCGAACGTTGCCTGATGCGGCACTAGCTCCGCTAGGCCCCCGCATCGCCGCCAGCCAGCCGACCGGCCTCACTCGCTTCCTGGGCGCAATCAGCGACCATGACCGCGCCCGCCGCTGATGCCTGATCCGGCGTCGCGATCGATGGTGCAGCTCATGCGGCGCGGGCCGTCGCGGACACCGAGGCTTTTCGCTTCGTCTCTGGGGCCCGTCATTTCGGGTCAGCGGGGCGGCGGTGGTTGTACAGCCGGACGGCCCACAGGTAGCTGGCGAGGGAGATGCCGACGCTCCAGGCGAGGGCGGCGACGATCGTGCCGGTGGCGAGTGGGGTGCCGGTGAGCAGTCCGCGCACGGTCTGGGTGGCGGGGGTGAAAGGCTGGTATTCGGCGAACTGGCGTAGCCCGGCCGGCATGGTGTGCGTGGGGACGAACCCGCTGCTGAGGAAGGGCAGCAGGGTCAGGAACATAGGGGTGTTGCTGGCGGTCTCGACGCTCTTGGCGGCCAGGCCGAGCGCCGTGGACAGCCAGATGAGCGCGAAAGCGAACAGCACCAGGACACCGATGGCCGCCAGCCAGGCGAGCGGGCCGGCGTTGGGCCGGAATCCGACGGCGACAGCGACCCCGAGGACGATGGCGACGCCGGCCAGGGTCTGGATGAGGCTGCCGATCACATGGCCGGTGAGCACCGCGGCGCGGGCGATGGCCATGGTGCGGAAACGGTCGATGATGCCCTGGGTCATGTCCATCGCCACCGAGATCGCGGTGCCCAGCGCGGCCGAGGCCACGGTCACGATCAGGATGCCGGGCACTACGTAGGTGAGGTAGGCGCCCCGGCCGCCATGGCCGCCATTGAGCCCGGCGCCGAGCTGACCGCCGAAAACGTAGACGAATAGCAGCAGGAACACGATGGGCATGCCGACGAGCATCAGGGACATCGACGGGTAACGCAGCTGGTGTTTGAGATTGCGCCGCAGCATCGTGGCCGAGTCGCCGATGGTGTTGGCAAGAGCGCTCATCGCTGAAGGACTTTCTCGTCGGCGGGGTCCCCGGTGGCGGGCTGCCCGGTGGTGGGATGCCCGGTGGTGGGATGCCCGGTGACGGCGAAGAACACGTCGTCAAGGTCGGGGGTGTGAATCGAGAGCTGCTCGACATCGATCGCGGCACCGTCGAGGCGGCTGAGCAGGGTGCGCAGCCCGGTGAGGCTCCCGTCACCGGGCACCTGCAAGGTGAGGTTTTCCTCGTCCGCATCCGCATCGGTGAGAAGATGCGCGGCCAGGTTCAGCGCATCGGAGGCGGCGAACCGCAGCAGGATATGCCCGCCGGGGATCCGGCGCTTGAGCTCGGCGGCGGTCCCGGTGGCGACAATCCGGCCCTGGTCGAGGACCGCGATCCGGTCCGCGAGCTGGTCGGCCTCGTCGAGGTACTGGGTGGTAAGCAAGATGGTGACCCCCCCGGCGGCCAGCTCGCGGATGATCTGCCACATGGTGCGCCGGCTGCGCGGATCCAGCCCGGTGGTGGGCTCGTCCAGGAAAATCAGACGCGGGCTGCCGACCAGCGTCATGGCCAGGTCGAGCCGGCGCCGCATCCCCCCGGAATAGGTGGACAGCGGCCTTCGCGCCGCGTCAGTCAGGTCGAACTGTTCCAGCAACTCCGCCACCCGCTGCCGGCCCGCGGTGCGGGGCAGGTGACGCAGGTCCGCCATCAGCCGCAGGTTCTCCTCGCCGGTGAGCAGATTGTCCACCGCGGAGAACTGCCCGGTCACGCCGATCGCGGCCCGCACTGCGTCCGGATCGGCGGTCACGTCGTGACCGGCGACGGAGATCTCGCCGGCGTCGGCCGGGATCAGGGTAGACAGGATCCGCACCATGGTGGTCTTGCCGGCCCCATTCGGGCCCAGCAGGGCAAA
>JAOPYP010000520.1 GCA_025964635.1 Actinomycetes bacterium
ACCGAGGGCAATGGGACGCGGGGGTACGGGCGTCCCGCCGCCCCGGGGGAGGCGCCTGGGTACGCCCGGCCCGCTCCTCCCGGGGAGGCACCTGGCCGGGGTCGCCCGGTCCCCGGAGGCGAGCCAGCCCCGGGTCGCGGGCGGGCGGCGGCTGTCCCGGGCGAGGGGACCCGCGGCTACCGGCAGGATCCCGGGCGCGAACAGGGCGATCCCCGTCGGGACCCGGGACGCAGCCAGGACCCGGGGCGCGGACGGGAACAGCCTGGGCGCGACCTCCGACGGCCGCGCGATGACGGCCGCCCGGACTATCCATCGGTGCCTGACGCTGGGCGGGGCCGGCGCAGCGGCCCTCCGCGTGACGAGCCGGCCGGGCCAGGGGACCTCTACCCCGACCGGGGTCGCCGGGCTGCTCGCGGGGGCGAGACCCCAGCGGGGGCAGGCCGGGATCGCGAGACGGCCGCGCCGGAGCAGGCGCCGGGTCGCGGCTGGGGGCACCGGGCTGACCATCCGGGGCGTGCGGCGTCCGGGCCGGTCGTGGAAGGCCGCGTGCTGCCGGGAACCGCGTCCGGGGCGGCCGGGGGCGAGTTCCACGGTCGCAGCGACTTCCTGGTCCCAGGCCCGGATGATGATCCCGGGCGGGACAGCCACTCCGCAGGCCACGGCCGGGGCCGGGGGCGCGGTCTGTTCGGCCGGCGCAGCCGTGACGCCGACCCGCAACCCGATCACAACGCCGAAGCCCGGACCGCCCGCGCGGACTCTCCGGTTCGCCCGGCCCGGCCGGAGCGGGGCCCGCGGGGCGGCCAGTCCGCTCCGGGTGGGCCGCTGGCGCCGTCTGGCGGTTCGGTCTCGCCCGGTGTCTCAGTTCCGCCTGGCCGCTCGGTCCCGCCGCGCGGTCCAGTTGCGCCGGGCCGGTCGGTTCCGCCCGGTGGCCCAGTTGGCCCGGGTCGTTCGGTTCCGCCTGGCCGGTCGGTTCCGCCGGGCGGTCCAGTTCCGCCTGGCCGGTCGGTTCCGCCGGGCGGTTCGGTGCCACCGGGGCGTTCGGGGCTGTATGGCCGGGCGGCCTCGGCTGGCTCTTCAGTCCCGCCCGGGCGGCAGGACCCGGGTGCTTACCTGAACGCGCCGCTCGAGTCGGCGCGCCCGGCGGGCTCACGCTGGTCCGGCCGGGCGGACCGGGCCGCAGAGGAGCCGTCTGAGGCTGGCTGGTCCCGCCGGGCGGACCAGGCGCCGGGGGAGCCGCCCGAGGACGGCTGGTCAACGGCACCCCGGCGCGGGCGCCGGCACCGCCCTGAACCCGAGCCCGAGGCCGGCCCGGAACGGGCGATCAGGGACCGTCCGGCGGAGCGGACCGGCCCACGCCGCCACGGCCGGCGCGGCGGCGACTCCGCGACCGGCTGGGACAGCCTCCCGGGAGCCGCCCCAGGCCAGGCGCCTACCACCGGGCCGTCCGCCGGGGCGCGGGCCACGTCCGGCCAGACCGCCTCCGGCTGGACCGGCTCCGGGCCCGTCCCGTCCGGGCCGGCCTCGTCCGAGTCGCTCGGCGCGAGGGCTGGGGACGGAGCGGGCTTCGTTGCGGATCGTGGATTTGACCTTGACGACCGGCGCGCCGCAGACCGGGAGCCTGCGGGCAGGACCGCCAGCCGGCCGGCGTCCGGGCCAACCGCGATCCAGCCGCCTGCGGATCCGGAAGCCGCGGACGAGGTCCCCAGTGGCAGGCGGTCACGGGGCCGGACCGCCCTGCGGGAGGCGCCCCCGGACCACGCTGCGGAGCAGGACGAGGCTGGCCCAGCCGCCGCCCGGGGCACGCAATCGGCGCGGGCGGCGCGGCCGGCCCGCCGGACAGGCCGGCGCCGCAGCCGCGGGAAGCTCATGATCGGCGCCGGACTGGCGGTCGTCGTGGCTGGCGGGGCGGTCGTGCTGGGGTCGCGCGTGCTCAGCGCCAACGGGCCCGCGCACGTCCTGACCACACCGGACAAGCTGGGCGCGTACGTCCGGCGGCCCCAGCTCGAGAAGCAGATGAACGCGGGCCAGTTGCAGAAGCAAGTCATCACCAAGAGCGCGGGCCAAGCCAGCCGCGTCGTGTCGGCGGTGTATGAGAACGGCACCAGCGCCACCAGCACCAAGACGCCACAGATGATCCTATTCATCGGCGGCAACCTGTCCGGGGTCTCGGCCAGTGGCTTCATCGCGAGCTTTACCGAGCAGTCCAAGGGCGCCTTCGTGACCAGCGGGGGTTCTCTCGGCGGATCGGCGGCGTGCGTCAACGCCCAGGCCAGCGTGCCGGGCAGCGTCGCGCTGTGCACCTGGGCCGACAACGACACGTTCGGGGTAGTGGCCTCGCCGACGATGACCGCGGCCACGCTGGCCACGCAGTTGCGGGCCATCCGGCCGATGGTCGAGCACGTCGCCAAGTAGGCGTGGCGGCTTGGCCCAGGTGGGTGCGGGCGGCCCGGCCGGCAGCGCCGCGGGTCAGCTAGCCGCGTCCTTGCCGTGCTGCGGGCGCGGCCTGCGCAGCGAGAACCGGACGATCGCGATGGCCAGGGCCGCGGCGAGCACAGCCAGGCCGACGAGTTCGCCGCCGATCAGCCGGGTGCTGAACGGGAACGTCGCCGCCGCGTCGGTGACCCTCACGCCGCGGGCGTTGGGGAGTACGGCCGAGTAAGGGCTGGGGCTGGCGCTCGGTTGCGGCGACACGGTGGGGAAGAGGCCGCCCGGCGAGCCGGCCGATGTGGTCGGCGCGGGCAGCTGCGGCAGGCCCGAGGTGACGCCCAGGGGAACGGTGGGCAGGATCCCCGCGGGCAGCGTCGCGCCGAGGCCCGAGCCGGTCGGGGTCGTGCCGGTCGAGCCGGAGGCCGGGGTGGGCGTGGGGGACGGCGACGGCGAGTGCTTCGGCGACGGCGTCGCCGTGATCTTGATGGCGCCGGCCGCGGCGGGCGGGGCAGTGGCGTTGCTGGCCTTCGCCGTGGCGGTCAGGGTTATGTCCTTGCCCGCGGCGGTGCTGCTCGGGACGGTGGCCGTCGCCTGGAGCTCGTCCGAGGCGCCCTTGGCGATCCCGCCCACCTTGCAGGTGCGCCCGCTGGCCGTGGGGCAGACCGTGAACTTGGGCGTGACGCCTTTGCTGCCGGCCTTGCTGCTGATGGTCACGCTGACGCCACTTGCGGCGCCACCCGCCGGCCACACCCAGATCGCGTAGCTGGCCGTCCCGCCCGGATGCACGCCCGATTTGGTGGCGATGGGCTGAACCTTCAGGCAGAGCTGGACCGCGGGTTTGGTGGCGGTGGGGCTGGGGCTCGGGGAGGGGCTGTGGCTGGGGGAGGGGCTGCCTGAGGGGCTGCCGGATCCGGTTGAGCTGGGTGAGGGGGAGGCCGAGCGTGTGCTTGAGGGGGTGGAGCTGGGGCTGGACGAGGCGCTGCTGCTCGGGCTGGACGACGCGCTGTTGGTGGCTTTGGGGCTGGAGGTGGCGCTGCTCGTGGACTTGGGGGTGCTGCTGGGAGTGGAGCTGCTGGTGGCCTTCGCGGTGGCCTTCGTTGTCGCCGTAGCTTTGGCGGTCGCGGAGGAACTCGTGCTGGCCGACGGGGATGCGGAACCGCTGGGCTGGGTGGTCTTAGAGGACGAGAGGAAGACCGCGTCCAGGACCACAACTGTCCGGCCGCCGGGAACGGAGCGGGCCGCTGAGGTGGTGGCCGGGGGCTGGCCGCACACAAGGGGGGCGGCCGCGCTCACCGGGCTGGAGTCAGCGGCGCCGTTCACCGTGCTGGCCTCGGCGGCCACGCTGCCGCCGAGAAGTCCGCCCACTATCCCGGAAGAGACGATGGCCGCGCTCGCCACCAGGCCCAGCGCTGAAGGTCCGGATCGGGCAGACTTCATGGCCGCGCCTTCATCGCCATGGTCATCTTCGTCGAGACCTCGCGTGTCCTGACTAGTCAGATCTCCCGTGCGCGGAAACCATTCCCTGCTGTCGGAG
>JAOPYP010000566.1 GCA_025964635.1 Actinomycetes bacterium
GGCGCGGCCCGAGCCCCGATCCGGCCCGGCCCGCCGCGGCGAGCGGGCCCTGGAGGAGGACGCGTGATCCCGCTCTCCCTTGGTGCCATCGCCCAGCTGACCGGGGCCCAGCTCACCGGGCCCGCGCCAGGCCAGGACGCCGATCCGGCCACGCTGGTCACCGGCCCGGTGATCATCGACTCCCGGGACGCCGCGCCGGGCGCCCTGTTCGCGGCCCTGCCCGGTACCCGGGTGGACGGGCATGAATTCGCCCCGCAGGCCGTGGCGGCCGGGGCCGCCGCGGTGCTGGCCACCCGGCCGTGCGGGGTGCCCGCGCTGATCGTGCCCGACGTGACCGTGGCCCTGGGCCGGCTGGCCCGCGGCCTGGTGGACGCCCTGCCCCGCCTCCAGATCGCGGGGATCACGGGATCGGCCGGCAAGACCACCACCAAGGACCTGGCCGCCCAGCTCATCGAGGCTCTGGGCCCCACCGTGGCGCCGCGGGCCTCCTGGAACAACGAGATCGGCCATCCGCTGACCGTCCTGCGCGCCACCGCCGAGACCCGCTACCTGGTGCTCGAGCTGTCCGCCCGGGGACCCGGGCACATCGCCCACCTGTGCCAGATCGCCCCGCCCCGGTTCGGCGTGGTGCTCTGCGTGGGACACGCGCACGAGGGCGAGTTCGGCGGCATCGAGGGAGTCGCCCTGGCCAAAGGCGAACTGCCCGCCGCGCTGCCCGGGAGCGCGGACGGCGGCGTGGCGCTGCTCAACGCCGACGATCCCCTGGTCATGGCCATGGCGGCGCGGACGGCGGCGCGGGTGGTGACGTTCGGCCGTGGCCCGGCCGACGTGCGCGCCGGGGATGTCCGGCTCGATGACCGGGGCCGGCCCGGCTTCCGGCTGGACACCCCGTCCGGATCCGGCCAGGTCCAGCTGCGCCTGTACGGCGAGCACAACGTGCACAACGCGCTCGCCGCCGCCGCGCTCGCCGGTGAGCTGGGCATGCCCGCGGCGGAGATCACGCAGCGGCTGTCCGAGGCGGAGGCGCGCAGCCGGTGGCGGATGGAGGTCACCGAGCGGCCGGACGGCGTCATCGTGCTCAACGACGCCTACAACGCCAACCCCGAGGCGGTCCGGGCCGCTCTGGACACGCTCACGGTGCTGGCCCGCGGCCGCCGCTCGTTCGCGGTGCTCGGGCCGATGAGCGAGCTGGGCGGGCAGTCCCGGGCGCGGCACGAGGAGATCGGCGGGTACGCCGCCCAGACGGGCCTGACCGGGCTCATCGTGGTCGGTGAGGAGGCCGGTCCCATCCTCACCGGGGCCAAGGCCGAGCCGTCCTGGGACGGCGAGCTGATCCACGCCGCCGACGCGAGCGCCGCGCTGGACGCACTGGGGCACCGGCTGGCCCCGGGCGACGCTGTGCTGGTCAAGGCATCACGGTCGGCGGGCCTGGAGCGGGTCGCGCTGGCCCTGGCGGGGGCGGCCCAGTGAGGACGATCCTGTTCTCGGCGGGGGTTTCGCTGCTGCTCTCGCTGTTCGGCACGCCGCTGGCGATCCGGATCTTCTCCCGGCGCGGCTACGGCCAGCTGATCCGGGAGGAAGGCCCGGCCGGCCACGCGACCAAGCGCGGCACCCCGACCATGGGCGGGACCGTCATCGTGATCGCGGCGGTGGTCGGGTATTTCACCGGCAACGTCTTCACCGGCCAGGCGCCGTCCGTCTCCGGCGTGCTGGTCATGCTCCTCATGGTGGGCCTGGGCGTGGTCGGGTTCCTTGACGACTTCATCAAGATCTACAAGCAGCGCAGCCTGGGCCTGCGCAGCGGCGCGAAGCTGGCCGGCCAGGCCGTGGTCGGCGCGGTGTTCGCGATACTCGTCGTGCAGCAGCACTTCGCCGACGGGTACGACCTGACGCCCGCCGACGCGCACCTGTCGTTCCTGCGCGATTTCGGGCCGCCGGTTGGCGTCACCGCGTTCATGCTGTGGATCGTCTTCCTGATCGCCGGCACGTCCAACGCGGTGAACCTGACCGACGGCCTGGACGGCCTGGCCACCGGCTGCGCGTGCCTCGTGCTCGCCGCCTTCGTGCTGATCGGCAACTGGCAGCTGCGCAACGACTGCACCACCTTCCTCGCCCCGCACTGCTACTCGGTGCGCGACCCGCTCGACCTCGCGGTCGTGGCGGCCTCGGTGCTCGGGGCCTGCTTCGGCTTCCTGTGGTGGAACGCGCCGCCCGCCCGGATCTTCATGGGGGACACGGGATCGCTGGCCCTCGGCGGCGTGCTGGCCGGCCTGGCCGTATGCACCAAGACCCAGCTGCTGCTGGCTGTCCTCGGCGGCATCTTCGTGGTCATCGCCCTGTCCGTGATCATCCAGGTCGGCTCATTCAAGATGACCGGCCGCCGGGTGTTCCGGATGGCGCCGCTGCAGCACCACTTCGAGCTGAAGGGCTGGGCGGAAACCACCATTGTGATCAGATTCTGGCTTATTTCCGCCATGTTCGTCGCGCTCGGCCTGGGCATCTTCTACGTGGAATGGATGCCTAAGTAGCCGGGCCGCGCCCGCGCGCGGTCTGGCCTGGGCATCTGCTCCCCGGAGCGGATGCCTAAATAGGCGCGACACGCGCCGGATGTCCCCGGCCAGGCGGCCACCGGGACCGAGACTTGGATAATGGTCTCTGAGGTGTCGGCGGATGCGTCCCGCCCGGCGGCGGACGGCGCCGGATCGTGGAGCGAGTCGGCGCGGGACCGGGTGTCGGCCCGGTTCGCGTTCCTGGACCGGCCGCTCACCTCCTTCTACCTGGTCTTCGGCATCACCACGCTGCTCCTGGCGCTGGGCCTGGTCATGGTGCTGTCCACCTCATCCGCGTACGGCCTGATGCAGGGCATCTCGCCGTGGTCCGGCCTGCAGCACCAGCTGTTCGGGGTGCTGATCGGTCTGCCTTGCATGTGGGTGGCGGCCAAGTGCGCGCCCTCCCGGTTCCGGGCCGCCGCCTACCCGCTGATGTTCGTGTCCCTCCTCGGCCTGATCCTCGTGCTGGTGGTGGGCCAGACGCAGGGCGGGGCCGCCCGCTGGATCCAGGTCGGCGGCATCCAGTTCCAGCCGTCCGAGCTGGCCAAGTTCGCGTTCCTGCTGTGGGGCGCCGACCTGCTCGCCCGCAAGGAGAAGCTCAGCCAGCTCGACGACTGGCGGCAGCTGCTCATCCCGCTGCTGCCCGGCGTCGGCATCCTCGCCATGCTGGTCATGCTCGGCGACGACCTGGGCACCACGTTCGTCCTGCTGGCCATCTTCCTGACCCTGCTGTGGATCATCGGCACCCCGGGCCGGGTCTTCCTCGGGGTCCTGGCCATCATCGGCCTCGCGCTGCTGGTCATGGTCGTGGTCGCGCCGTACCGGCTCAAGCGGCTGACCGGCTACCTGGGCCCGGCGGGCAGCCCGGTCGGCCCGAACCAGCAGAGCATCCAGGGCAAATGGGCGGTGGGCTCAGGCGGCTGGTTCGGCGTCGGCCTGGGCGCCAGCCGGGAGAAGTGGGGCTGGGTCCCGGAATCGACGACCGACTTCATCTTCGCGATCCTGGGCGAGGAACTGGGCCTGGTCGGCACGCTGTGCGTGACGTTCCTCTACGGCGGCCTGGCCTACGCCGGGCTGCGGATCGCCCGGCGGGTACAGGACACGTTCATGCGGCTGGCCGCCGCAGGCGCCACCGCCTGGATCGTGATCCAGGCGCTGGTGAACATGGGCGCGGTGCTGGGCCTGCTGCCGATTACCGGGGTGCCCCTGCCGCTGATCTCCGAGGGCCTGTCTTCCCTGCTCGTGACCATGGTGGCGCTCGGCATGCTGATGTCGTTCGCCAAGCGGGAACCGGGCGCGAGCCAGGCCCTTGCCGAGGCTGGCCCCGGCGTGCCGCTCCGGGTCCTAAGCTGGCTGGGCCTGGCCGGCCGGCGGGAGAAGCCAGCCGCGCCCGGGCGCCGTCGGTGAGAAAGGGAGTGCCGGGCGATGAGCGTCGTACTCGCGGGCGGGGGGACAGCGGGCCATATCGAGCCCGCGCTGGCCCTCGCCGATGCGCTGCGCCGGGCTGACCCCCAGCTCAGCATCGTGTGTCTCGGGACCGAGCGCGGCCTGGAGACCAGGCTGGTGCCGTTGCGCGGGTACGAGCTGGCCCTGATCCCGCCGGTCCCGCTGCCCCGCACGCTCACCCCGCAGCTGCTCGGCGTGCCCGGCCGGCTCAGCGCGTCGGTGAGCGCTGCGGCCCGGGTACTGGATCACGCCCGCGCGGACGTGCTCGTCGGGTTCGGCGGCTACGTGGCCACGCCCGGTTATCTGGCCGCGCGGCGCCGCCATGTGCCGATCGTGGTGCACGAGGCCAACGCGCGGCCCGGGCTGGCCAACCGGATCGGCGCGCGGTTCACCACCCACGTGTTCACCGGCCAGCCCGACACCAAGCTCCCGCACGCCCGCTTCATCGGGATCCCGCTGCGCCACGAGATCGCCAGCCTGGACCGCCTCGCCCTGGCGGACAAGGCCCGGGCGCACTTCGGGCTCCGGCCGGACCTCCCGGTGCTGCTGGTCACCGGCGGCTCGCAGGGCGCCCGCTCGCTGAACTACTCGGTGCTGGACGCGGCCGATTCGATCCGCGCGGCCGGCATCCAGGTGCTGCACATCCTCGGGCCGCGCAGCGATATCGACGTCCGGCTGCCCGTGGCCGGCCCGCCGTACATCACGCTGCCGTACGTGGACCGGATGGATCTGGCCTACGCGGCGGCCGACTTCGCGATCTGCCGCAGCGGCGCGATGACCTGCGCGGAACTCACCGCGGTCGGGCTGCCCGCGGCCTACGTGCCGCTGCCGCACGGCAACGGCGAGCAGCGCCTCAACGCGGCGCCGATCGAGGCGGCCGGCGGCGGGCTGATCATCGCGGACGCGGACCTCAGCCCGGAGTGGATCCGCTCCGACCTGCTGCCCATCCTGGTGGATGCCCAGCTCGTGGCGGCCATGTCGCAGGCCGCGGCCGCGATGGGCCACCGCGACACCGACACGAGGCTGGCGGCCGAGGTCCTCAGCATCGTCCGGGACCAGGCCCAGGGCCGCTCCCGCGGCCGGGGCGGGGCGGGCCACGCCGGCGGCAGCCGGGCCAGTGCCGGCCGGGATGGTGCCAGCCGGGATGGGGCTACCCGGGGGGGGCGCAGGGCGTGAACCAGCAGCAGAAGAGGATGGTGGGATGGGCCTGGTAACCCCGGTGGACCCGGTCCCGGTCGGGCAGCTCGGCCGGGTGCACTTCACCGGCATCGGCGGGGCGGGCATGTCCGGGATCGCCCGGATCATGCTGGCCCGGGGGATCCGCGTGTCCGGCAGCGACGCGGCCGGCTCGGCCCTCCTCGACGAGCTGTCCGTGCTGGGCGCGGACATCCGGGTCGGGCACGACGCCGCGAACGCCGCCGGGGCGGACACGCTCGTGGTGTCGACCGCCATCCGGCCGGACAATCCCGAGCTGGTGGCCGCGCGGCAGGGCGGGCTGCGGGTGCTGCACCGGGCGGCCGCGCTGGCCTCGGTGATGCTCGGCCGCAGGACGGTGGCGGTGGCCGGCACGCACGGCAAGACCACGACCACCTCCATGCTGACCACCGTGCTGCGGGACTGCGGCGCCGACCCGTCGTACGTGATCGGCGGCATCCTTACCGAGACCGGTCTCGGCGCGGACGAGGGCAGCGGCGAGCTGTTCGTGGCCGAGGCCGATGAGAGCGACGGCTCGTTCCTCATGCTCTCGCCCGAGGCGGCCATCGTGACCTGCGTGGAAGCCGATCACCTGGACAACTACGCTGGGCTGGCCGAGATCGAGACCGCGTTCGCGGCGTTCACGGGGAAGATCGCCCCGGGCGGGCTGCTGGTCGCGTGCGCGGACGACCCGGGTGCCCGGGCCCTGGCCGAGGCAGCCCGGGAACTCCCGCTGCGGGTCCGGACCTACGGTGAGTCGGCGGACGCGGACTACCGGGTCGGCGCCGTGGTGCCGCGCGGCATGACGGTCGGCTTCGAGGTCAGTGCCGGGCCGCCGGCGCAGGCGGCTGAGCTCGCCGCGCCGGTGCAGCTGCGCGTCCCGGGCCGGCACAATGCCCTCAACGCCACCGCGGTGCTGGCGGCGTGCCTGGAGCTCGGTTTCCCGGTGGACGGGGTGACCCGCGGGCTGGCCGCCTACCGCGGCGCGCGGCGCCGCCTGGAATTCAAGGGCGAGGCCGACGGGGTGCGGCTGCTGGACAGCTACGCACACCATCCCACCGAGCTGGCCGCCGACCTGGCCGCGGCGCGGGACATCGCGGACGGGGGCCGGGTCATCGCCATCTTCCAGCCCCACCTGTTCAGCCGGACCCGCATCTTCGCGGCGGAGCTGGGCGCCGCCCTCGGCCGCGCCGATGAGGCCTTCGTGCTCGATGTCTATCCGGCCCGCGAGGATCCGGAGCCCGGCGTCACCGGGGAGCTGGTCGCCGTGGCCGTGCCCGGGACCGGGGCTCATTTCGTGCCGGACCGCGCGGCCGTGCCCGGCGCGGTGGCGGCCACTGCGAAGCCCGGCGACCTGGTGCTGACCATGGGCGCCGGTGACGTCACCGCGCTGGGCCAGCCGGTCCTGGACGCGCTCCGCGCCCGCGGCGGGCCGGCTGGATGACCAGTCCGGCCGGGGACGTAACGCAGCAGGGCGCCAGCCAGGAGGCCGGGGGTCCCGGCGGACTGGCCGCGGACGGCGCTGGCCGGGGCGCGCCCGCCGCCGGGTCGGGCCGTACGCCGTGGCGGGCAGTTTTCTTCGCCCTGGCCGCAGTGGCCATCGTGGCCGGGGTGGCCTGGGCCCTGCTCGAGTCGCGGTTCTTCGTGGTCCGCTCGGTGCAGGTGACCGGCACGCACCTGGTCACCGGGGCCGAGGTCCGGTCGGCCGCGGCCATCCCGCCGGGGCTGCCGCTGATCAGGGTGAACAGTGCCGTGGTCGCCCACCGCGTGGAGCAGATCCGCCAGGTCCAGTCCGCGCGGGTCAGCCGGAACTGGCCGGACGGGATCACGATCGCCGTCACCGAGCGCACGCCCGCCCTGGCCGTGCCGGCCGGGAGCGGTTACCAGCTCGTGGACAAGTACGGCGTCGCGGTGGAGTCGTCGCCGCGGCGGCCGCCTGGCCTGCCCCTCCTCCAGGTGGCGGCCGGCCCGGCCGCGGGGCCGGTGTCCGGGCCGGCGCTGCGCGGCAGCCCGGCGGTGTACGCGGCGGCGGTCGTCCTCCATGAGCTGCCGCGGTATCTCGCCCGGTCGGTGGTGACCGTGCAGGCGCTGAGCGCGTCCGAGGTGACCCTCAAGCTCACCCACGGCATCACGGTCGTGTGGGGTGGTGCCGACCGGCCGGCCGCGAAGGCCAGGGAACTCGCGCTGCTGATGCGCACGCATGCGCGGACCTACAACGTGAGCGCACCGGGGACGGCGGTGACCGGCGGGTGAATGGCGGCCGGGAATATCCACGCAGGCGGCAACACGCCGGCCCGCTTAGCGCGTGGCTAGTTGACCCTGCCCCCCGTCCAACCCTACTGTCCGTATCAATCGCCAGGATGACATAACTGTAAATCTCAACTTGAGAGTGAGGGTTAACTTACTGGAAATCACGCAGCGTGCCCGGCCGGATCAATTGGGGGCGATTCCCGGCAGGCTGCTGAGCGAGTGGTTTCGGTGATGGTTTCCAGGAAAGGGCGCTCTCTCCGGCAGTAAAAGCCGTGTGCAGAAACGCGACAGAGGCAAACGAGCGGAAAGGTCCCTCCTCGTGGCAGCACCGCAGAACTACTTGGCGGTCATCAAGGTCGTCGGTATCGGTGGGGGCGGCGTTAATGCCGTGAACCGGATGATCGAAGAGGGGCTCAAAGGCGTTGAGTTCATCGCGATCAACACCGACGCGCAGGCGCTCCTGATGAGCGACGCCGACGTCAAGCTGGACGTCGGCCGGGAACTCACCCGCGGCCTCGGCGCGGGGGCCAATCCTGAAGTCGGGGCACGTGCGGCCGAGGATCACCGGGAGGAGATCGAGGAGGTCATCAAGGGCGCCGACATGGTCTTCGTCACCGCGGGCGAGGGTGGCGGCACCGGCACCGGCGGGGCGCCGATCGTCGCCAACGTGGCCCGGTCGCTGGGCGCGCTGACCATTGGCGTGGTCACCCGGCCGTTCGGTTTCGAGGGCAAGCGCCGGGCTTCCCAGGCCGAGCTGGGCATTGAGCGGCTGCGCAACGAGGTCGATACGCTGATCGTCATCCCGAACGACCGGCTGCTGTCTATCTCCGACCGGCACGTCAGCGTTCTGGACGCATTCAAGGCGGCTGACCAGGTGCTGCTCTCCGGTGTCCAGGGAATTACTGACCTGATCACCACGCCCGGCCTGATCAATCTGGACTTCGCCGACGTGAAATCGGTCATGTCCGGGGCGGGCTCGGCGCTGATGGGAATCGGGTCCTCCCGCGGCGATGATCGCAGCGTCGCAGCCGCCGAGATGGCCATCTCGAGCCCGCTCCTCGAGGCCAGCATCGACGGGGCCCACGGTGTCCTGCTGTCCATCCAGGGCGGCTCCGACCTGGGCCTTTTCGAGATCAACGAAGCGGCCCAGCTGGTCTCCAACTCGGCGGCGCCGGAAGCCAACATCATTTTCGGTGCGGTCATCGACGACGCGCTCGGCGACGAGGTCCGGGTCACGGTCATCGCGGCCGGGTTCGACGAGGGCGGCACCCGCCGCGCCCGGCCGGCCCGGGTGTCCTCCAGCTTCGCCGCGGATCCAGCCCCAGCCCCCGGGCCCGTGGCCGACACCTACCAGGCCCCGGCCGTGCCGGCCCCCCCGGTACCCGCCGACGTCTGGGCTGCACCGTCCGAGACGGTCAGCGACCCGGAGCCCGAGCCCGTGTCCTCCGGGAGCGCTGAGACCGGCGGGCCGGGCATGGCGGATTCCGCGGTGTCAGCGGAGCCGGTGACCCATGAGAACGGGATCGACCCCGTGCCCGCGCCCCGGCCGGCTGACGCTGACCCGGTCGTGGCGAGCCCCCGGCCGGACACGGCCGCGGCGGCCCGGGTCTTCGACGCGGCGACCACCCGGCGCCGCTCCGTGGTGTTCGAAGAGGATGACGAACTCGACGTCCCGGATTTCCTCAAGTAGTGACCGGCCGGACCCGGTGACGGGCCCGCCAAGCCAGCCTGGCCAGCCTGGCCAGCAGAGCCCTGGCGGTGACCGCGCCGCTGAGGTGGCTGCTTCGCTCGCCCAGGTCCGGGCCCGGATCAGTGCGGCCTGCCGGGCGGCCGGGCGGCCAGCGGACGAGGTGACCCTGATCGCCATCACCAAGACCTTCCCGGCCAGCGACATCCGGGTGCTCAGCTCGCTGGGTGTGCGGGACGTGGGGGAGAACCGCGATCAGGAGGCAGCCCCCAAGGCCGCCGCGTCCGCCGACCTGCGCGACCGGCTCACCTGGCACTTCGTCGGGCAGTTGCAGACCAACAAGGTCACCAGCGTGGTGCGCTACGCCGACGTGATCCACTCGGTGGACCGGCCCCGGCTGGTGGCCGCCCTGGGCGCGGCGGCCCGGAAAGCCGGCCGCACGGTGACCTGCCTGGTCCAGGTCAGCCTGGACGACGATGCGGGCCGGGGCGGAGCCACCGCGGCGGACGTGCCGTTCATCGCGGACGCAGTGGCCCGTGAGGAGGGCCTGGAACTGGGGGGCGTCATGGCCGTGGCACCACAGGGAGCGGACCCGCTGGCCGCGTTCCGGCGGCTGGCCGGCGTGGCCGCCCGGGTACGCGCGGCGCACCCGGGGGCCACGATCATCTCCGCCGGGATGAGCGGCGACCTGGAGGCCGCCATCAGCGCGGGCGCGACACACGTGCGGGTCGGTACGGCGTTGCTCGGCGGTCGGCCGGGCTTCGTCAGGTAATGTCCGACGCACCGGGGCTGCATGACAGTGATGACGGAGGTCTGGCCGATGGCCGGCACGATGCACAAGATGGCGGTCTACCTCGGCCTCGTCGAGGACGATCCGCGGTACGACGACGGCTACGACTCGTATGAGGAGTACGAAGACGAGTACGGTGAGCCGGCCGAGCCTGCCGATCAGGAGGCCGACCGCCCGGTCGCCCATGGCCGCAGTGAATTCCTGATGGACCCGGCACCGCCCGTGGCCCCGCGGGCCAGTACCCATGTGCCCGGACCGTCCCATGCCACCGATCTCGCGCGGATCACGACCTTGCACCCGCGCACGTACAATGAAGCCCGTACCATCGGAGAGCACTTCCGAGAGGGCACTCCGGTGATCATGAATCTGACGGAGATGGTCGACAGCGACGCCAAGCGGCTCGTCGACTTCGCCGCAGGCCTTATCTTTGGCCTGCACGGAAGCATCGACCGCGTGACGAACAGGGTGTTCCTGTTGTGCCCGGCCAACGTCGAGGTGACGGCGGAGGACAAGGCCCGGATAGCTGAACGAGGCTTCTTCAACCAGAGTTAGACGCTCAGGAGTACGGCACACTCGGTGGCGAGCACGCGGCAGAGGCACCCGCGGTAGCCATCCCGGTGCCCGTCATGGCAGCGCCGGTGAAGGCAGGGCAGGGTTGTGGGGATTGTAAAGATCGTTCTGTTCTACGTGCTTACGATCTATTTCGTGCTTCTCATCGGGAGGCTGATCCTCAGCTGGGTTCAGGCATTCTCGCGCCCCCCGGACCGGTGGGAGCCCAAGGGCATCGTCCTGATCCTGGCCGAACTGGTATTTACCGCTACCGACCCGCCACTGAGATTGCTAAGACGGGTCATCCCCACGGTCCGGATCGGTAGTCTGGCGTTGGACCTCAGCTTCATGGTGCTCTTCTTCGTGGTCATTTTCGCGATGCAGGCCGTGCAGCTGCTGTGATCGGGTAGCGTCCGACAGGAACACCGTTCAAGCGTGCCGAGGAGACGAGATGCCGCTGACGCCCGCGGATGTGCGAAACAAGCAGTTCAGTACCACCAGGCTCAGGCCCGGCTACGACGAGGAAGAGGTTGACGCCTTCCTCGACGAGGTTGAGGTCGAGCTCGACCGGCTGATCCAGGAGAACGAAGAGCTCCGGGCCAAGCTGGCGGAGAGCCTGCGGGGGGGCAAGGTACCGATGTCCGCGCTCAGCTCGCCCCTCGCCGATCCGACTCCGGACATGATGGCGCCCGAACCGCCGCGCCCTGAGCCTGAGCGCAGGCCCGAGCCGCCGATGATGGGCATGCCGCCGGCCGAGGACAATATGGACACGGCCGCGCGCGTGCTGGCGCTCGCGCAGCAGACCGCCGACCAGGCGATCGCGGATGCACGGCGTGAGGCCGACGAGACGCTCGGCCGGGCACGCCGGGAGGCCGACGACATCCTGGGCAAGGCCCGCCGCCAGGCGGAGCAGATCACCAGCGATGCCCGGGCCCGCGCGGAGAGCCTGGAGCGGGACGCGCAGGAGCGGCACCGCCAGGCCATGGGCTCCCTGGTCCAGCAGCGTGAAGAGCTGGAGCGGCGGGTTGATGACCTGCGGGCCTTCGAGCGGGAGTACCGCAGCAGGCTGAAGGCGTACCTGGAAGGCCAGATGCGTGACCTGGAAGCGGGCGCGACCGACAGCGGTGCCTTCCCGGCCATGGGCAGCGGGCCCGACTCGTCCGTGTCCTCGGGCATGTCCCGCATGGAGGCCAGGAATGGCCAGCAGTCGATTTCCAGTGCCTACGCCGGCGCGCCGGAGCCTGTGTCACACGGCGGGTTCCACCCGTCGGACGGCTCGCAGCACGACCACCGGTAGCCGGTTAGCCAGCTCAGCAGTTACACGACGCAAGCGCGTTTCTTTCTCGGTTGGCAGCATGACCCGCACAGCCCGCGGAGAGCGCACGTGATCAAGGCCAGCGCTCTCCTGGTTGCCCTGGCGATCGGCCTGCTCGTGGCCGGCGTCGTCGCCAGCAGTTTGCTGATGGTGTACGTATCCATCGGCGTCTGTGCGGTAGCGGCCCTGCTTCTGGCGGCCGGGGTACTGTCGCACTGGCCGGAGATATTCGGCCGGGGCGAGCCCCGGCCGTCCGGCATGCAGGAGCCCTGGACTGCGCCGCAAGTGCAGGTCAGTGCCCCGGTGCTGGCCACCACCCAGGCCGCAGGCACCCAGGCCACAGGGGCCGCCGGTCCGGAGGAGCGGCGCCCCCGGCGCGAGGATGCCGGCAGGCGGCCGCCCGCTCCTCCCGCCGAGGTGGTGCTGCCCCAGGCGGAGTCCCCCGCCGCGGGACGGAACGACGACCTGTGGGAGCGGGTCGAGGAAGAACTCGGATCCGCGGGCAAGCGCGATACGGGGGCACTGAGCTGGCCCGGCACGGAACTGCCGGTCCCGCCCGAATCGGCAGGGCAGGCCGGGCCGCCAGGGGCGCCCCCCGATGGTGGTGCCAGCGCCTGGATATGGGGCCATGGGGCCGGCTGGCACCCACCCGGCACCCCTGACGATGCCTGGCCCCCGCCCGCGGCGGCCTTCGCAGGGTCGCCGGCCCGTCCGGACCCAGCCACGTCCACCGCGGACAGCGCCGGCGAGGCGGGCCAGGACACGGCCGATCCCGGTCTGGGCAACCCCGATCTGGACGGCCCGGACCCGGACAGCACCCGGCCCGCCGACGGCGAGCCGGCCAGCCCCGAGCCTGCTCGCCCACCGGCCGCCAGTGCGAAGTCCGCAGATACCGGGCGGACCGCCGAGGCAGCTGGCCAGCCGGCCCCGGAGGCGCCGGCTGCGGGACCCGCCCGGGACACTGAGCAGGCCGCTCCGGGTTCTGTGGACGACGAGGCGGCCGAGCCGGATCCGAACGCCGCGCCCGTGACGGCGGACACCTGGGACAAGCGGCCCCGGTGGACCATCTCGGTCGGGGACGCCACCCCAGCGCGCCCCATGCCGAACAGCGCCGTCCCGGAGCCGGTGGCCAGCGAACGCACCGCCGAGCGTGCCACTGGCCCGGCTGACATTGGCGAGCCGGAGGCTGGAGAGCCGCCGGCCGGAGAGTCGGACGCCAAGATCCCCGCAGTCATCACGCCGGCCAGTGCGGAGGCTCCGGCCCAAGCCGCCGCCGGCCAGGAGCCCGCATCCCGGGAACCGGCCACGGACGGTCCTGCCGCGGACGGTCCTGCCGCGGACGAACCGCCTGACCGGGAGGCGGTGACGCAGAAGTCTGCCGCCGGCAGCCCGGCCGAGCCGGAGACCGCAGCCGGGGAACCTGCCGCGGGCCGGCCGGACGGCCAGCCCGGGCCGGGACGGGTCGACGTGACCGTGGTGCCCGGCGTGGCCCGCTATCACCGCAGCGGATGCATCCTGATCAGGTTCCTCGGCGCTGGTGACCTCGAGATCATGAGCAGGCAGGAAGCCGAGGAGGCCACGTTCGTGCCCTGCCGCGCCTGCCAGCCGGACCAGCTCGAGAGCTAGCCGGGCCCAGCCGGCGTCCCCCGCCCGCGTCGGCGGGGGAGCCGGCGGTGAGTGGTCAGGCCCGCGCCAGCCAGAAGGTCAGGCCCAGATCTGGCTCAGCGTGCTGGTGCGCGCCCCGGGCCGGATCGGTGTCCGCAGGCGTGGCGGGACCGAACCGGTCGGCCAGCACCTCGCTCGCGATCAGCTGCCCGTGCTCGGTCAGCGCGGCGGACAGATCCGGGTCGGTGGCCTCCCAGGACACCGTGATCCGGTCGCTCACGTGCAGCCCGTCGGACTTGCGCGCGTCCTGGATGAGCCGGATGACCTCCCGGGCCAGCCCTTCGCGGCGCAGCTCGGGGGTGATGAACACCTCGATGCCGACGGTCTCGCCGCCTTCGGATGCGACCGTCCAGCCCGTCCGCGGGGTCTGGGTCACGATCACATCGTCCGGCCCGAGGGCGACCGGGGTGCCGTCCACCTCGACCGAGACCTTGCCGGCCGACCTCAGCTCGGCGGCCAGCACGGCCGGCTCGGCCGCGATGATCGCCGCCGCGACCGGCTTGGTGCCCTTCCCGAACCGGCGGCCCAGGGTGCGGAAGTTCGGCTTCACCACGTGGTCGACAAGGTCTTCCCCGACCGCGGCCATCGGCTCCAGAGCACGGACGTTGAGTTCGTGGATGACCTCGGAGCGCAGATCCGCGGCCAGTTCCGCGAACCCGGCCGCGCTCACCACGGCGCGGGGCAGCGGCTGGCGGACCGGGACCGAAGCCGCGGCGCGGGCCGACCGGCCGAGCTCTACCAGCCGCCTGGTCTGTGCCATCTGCCCGGACAGCTGGGCGTCGATCAGCGCCTCGTCCACGGCTGGCCAGCTGGCCAGGTGCACCGACTCTGGGTCATCCGGGCCGCGCAGCACGGCCCACACGTGGTCGGCCAGGAACGGGGTGAGCGGCGCCATCAGCCGGGTCAGCACGTGCAGGCACTCATACAGCGTGCCGAACGCCGACGAGCCGTCCGCCGTGGCCGGTCCTTCCCAGAACCGCCGCCGGGAGCGGCGGACATACCAGTTGGACAGGTCGTCGATGAACGAGGCCAGGCGGCGGCCCGCGGCCGCGGTGTCGAAGCCCTCCAGGTTCGCAGTGACCTCCTGCGTGGTCGCGTGGAGCTCGCTGAGCAGCCAGCGGTCCAGCAGCGGCCGGGCGGCCGCGGGGGGCGCCCCCGCGGCCTGCGCCGGTCCCCACGCCTGGTCCTGGGCGGCGGCCGCGTTGGCGTACAGCACCAGGAACGACACCGTGTTCCAGTAGGTGAGCAGCACCTTGCGGACGATCTCGCCGAGCGCGGCGTCGCCGATCCGCCGGGTGGACCAGGGCGAGCCGGACGCCGCGAAGAACCAGCGGATCGCGTCCGCGCCGTGCGCTTCCATCAGCGGGAGCGGCTCGAGCACATTGCCCAGGTGCTTGCTCATCTTGCGGCCGTGCTCGTCCACGACGAGGCCGAGACAGACCACGTTCTCGTAGGCGTTCCTGCCGAACACCAGGCAGCCCACCGCCATCAGCGAGTAGAACCAGCCCCGGTTCTGGTCGATCGCCTCGCAGATGAACTGGGCCGGGTACGCCCGCCGGAACTCCTCGGCGTTCTGCCCGGGCGCGCCGAGGCGGGCGAACGGCATCGACCCGGAGTCATACCAGGCGTCGATCACTTCCGGCACCCGTCGCGCCTCCCCGCCGCACTCGGGGCAGGACAGCGTCACCTCGTCCACGTACGGCCGGTGCGGGTCCAGGCCGGACAGGTCCCGCCCGGCCAGCTCGCTGAGCTCTGCGAGCGACCCGGCACAGGTCAGGTGCTGCTCGCCGCACTCCCAGATGGGCAGCGGCGTGCCCCAGTACCGGGTCCGGGACAGCGCCCAGTCCACGTTGTTGCGCAGCCACTCGCCATACCGGCCGTGCTTGATGGTGGGCGGCTGCCAGTTGGTCCGCTCGTTCTCGGCCAGCATCAGGTCCTTGACCTGGGTGGTCCGGATGTACCAGGACGGCAGCGCGTAGTACAGCAGCGGCGTGTGGCAGCGCCAGCAGTGCGGGTAGCTGTGCTCGTACTGCTCGACCCGGAACAGCAGTCCGCGCTCGGCCAGGTCGCGGACCAGCGGCTCGTCCGCGTCCTTGAAGAACATCCCGCCGACCAGCGGGACCCATTCCTCGAACCGGCCGTCCTGGCGGACCGGTTTCACCACCGGCAGGCCGTGCGCCCGGCCGGTTTCCATGTCGTCCGCACCGAAGGCCGGGGCCAGGTGCACCAGGCCGGTGCCGTCCTCGGTGGTGACGAAGCCGCCGGGCACGACCCGGTGCGCGCCGGGGATCTCGACCAGGTCGAACGGCGGCCGGTAGGTGGCGCCGACGAGGGCCGCGCCCGGCACCGTGGCGACCACGTGCCAGCCGTCCCCCAGCACCCGGGCAGCCAGCTTCTCGGCCACCACCACGGTGTCGCCGTCGCCGGGCTTGCGGGCGATGGCGTAGCTCTCGCCCGGGTGGACCGCCACCGCGGTGTTGGAGACCAGGGTCCACGGCGTGGTGGTCCACACCAGCAGGTGGGCCCCGGTCAGCAGCGGGTTGGCCCCGTCCGGCAGGCTGGCCAGCGGGAACCGCACCGTGACCGCCGGCTCGGTCACCAGGCGGTACACATCGGGCTGGCCCATCTCGTGGTCGGACAGGGGCGTCTCGCAGCGCGGGCAGTACGGGCTGATCCGGAAATCCTTGACCAGCAGGCCCTTGCCGAAGATCTCCTTCAGCGACCACCACACCGACTCGATGTAGCTGGTGTCCATGGTCCGGTAGGCGTGCTGCAGGTCCACCCAGTAGCCCAGCCGGACGGTCAGTTCCTCGAATGCGTCCACGTGCCGCTGCGCGGACTCGCGGCACCGGGCGTTGAACTCCGCGATCCCGTAGCTCTCGATCGCCTTCTTGCCGGACAGCCCGAGTTCCCGTTCCACGGCCACCTCGACCGGGAGCCCGTGGCAGTCCCAGCCGGCCTGGCGCGGCACGTGGAATCCCTGCATGGTCTTGAAGCGGGGGAAGACGTCCTTGAACACCCGGGCCTCGATGTGATGCACCCCGGGCATGCCGTTGGTGGTCGGCGGGCCCTCGTAGAAGGTCCACAATGGCCGGCCCTCGGTGGCCTTCAGCGAACGCTCGAAGAACTGGCCGTCCTGCCAGCGGGCCAGGACGTCGTGCTCCATGGCGGGCAGGTCGATGGCCGGAGGCAGGTCAGGGAAGTAGCGCTGGCCGCCTGCCTGCGTGGTCTGGCCTGCGTGCGCGTCGTCTGTGGGCGCCATGACTGGTGGTCCTCCTGCGGGGCGCTCGCGGGCTGGCCGTCGGCCCGGTCGCGCGGCTTCGCTGGAGGGACGAGGCGCGCCGGCGGCGGCCCCGCGGTACCACCCTCCTTGGCCGCGGCACCCCATCCGGGGAACGCGACCCACTCCATTCATGCCTGGCGGCCGGTTCTACTGGGCTCACGGGCCACGGCGCCTGCTCACGGCAACCACATGGCCTGCTGCTGTTCTTCCGGCGGCTCTGGGGTGATCTGGTCCGCTGGCCTGCCCCCGGGCTCGCACCATCCCCGGGTCGCTCCTGGCTGCCTGCTGCGGCAGCTGTCCCCATTAACGCCTTGCCGACACCTTCAACGATAGCGGATGCCCTGCCCAGCAGCCGACGCCATTTCAGGTGGCGCGTGACCGGGCGGTCCGCCGCGGTCCAGGCGGGCTGCCCAGCGGCGCCCGGGTGCTGGTTCGGGAACTCCCCGGCGGCCCGCAGCTCGTCGTCGTCCTCGATCTCCAGGGCCTCCCCGGTGTCCCGGTCCAGCAGGGCGACCAGGTTCTCAACCGGCCCGCGTAAGGCTTGCTGCCGGGTCCGTCGGGCAAGTAGGCCACCCCGCGCGCCCGGCGCTCCCCGGCGAGGCGAGTCGGCGGTGGCCTGGGCCATCAGGGTCTCCATCCGGGGGAGACGGGGTTTCTGCTCCCCGGTATTAGGGGACATTTCCCCCGCGGCCATGCTTGGCCGCCACAGCCCGGGACCCAGGGCCGCGGCGTCACGCGGCCC
>JAOPYP010000568.1 GCA_025964635.1 Actinomycetes bacterium
ACCGGACGAACACGTCGCCGGGGCGGAACCGGCCGTCGTCGTCGCGGCGCACCAGCCCGCCGCGCTCCAGCGCGACCAGCAGGCGTGACGTGGTGCTCTTGGCCAGCCCGGTGGCCGCGGCCAGCTCGGTGAACGTGACCGAGTCGGGAGCGTGCACGACCTCGGTGACCAGCCGCGCGGCCCGGTCCACCGCCTGCGTGCCGGTGGGAGGCCGGTCCGGGCGCGACACCGGCGTGCCGGCCGGAGCCCGGTCCGCCGCCTGCGTGCCGGCCGGAGTGGCCACTGACGCCTCCCGCATCCCCGGCGGTCGCTTGCCGCGCTGCCCGCTTCGCCCGCCCATGAGTTCCATGCTTGTCAGGTCCGAGCCCATGAGTTCCATGTTACGGAACTCTGTTCTACTATGTGATGTTACGTAGCGGTGCCAGGGAGGGTCAAGACGGGCCGGAGGTGGCGATGTTCCGCAACACGATGCCGCGCTACGAGATCCTCTCCCCGGACGCCATCGGCGTGCTGGATAAGGGGTGGCGGCGCATCGTTTCGGAGATCGGCGTGCAGTTCGCCAAGCCCGAGGCGCTGGAGCTCTTCCGCCGGGCGGGCCAGAAGGTCGAGGACGAGGTCGTGTTCCTCGACCCGGACTTCGTGCTGGAGCAGGTGGCCAAGGCGCCGCGGGAGTTCGACATCCAGGCCCGCAACCCGGCCAACAGCGTGCACATCGGCGGCGACCAGATGGTGTTCGGCGGCGTCTACGGCTGCCCGTTCATCCGCGAGGGCGACGTCCGCCGCGACGCGACCATGGAGGACTTCCGCCGGCTGAGCATGCTGGCCCAGACCTTCCCCCAGCTGGACACGGCGGGCGGCGTCATCTGCGAGCCGAACGACACCCCGCTCGACTCGCGGCACCTCGACATGATCTACGCGCTGCAGACGGTGACCGACAAGATCTACATGGGCAACGTGGTGTCCGGGCCCAACGCGGCCGACACGATCAGGATGACCGAGATCCTGTTCGGCGGCGGCGCGGGCGCGGACCAGGGCCGGGCGTCGATCGAGCAGACCCCGGCCACCATCTCGCTCATCAACTGCAACTCGCCGCTGCGCTGGGACGACCGGATGCTGGACGCCCAGTTCGAGTACTGCGCCGCGAACCAGCCGGTAGTGCTCACCCCGTTCCTGCTGATGGGGGCCATGTCGCCGGTGTCCATCCCGGCCGCGCTGGTCCAGCAGCTGGCCGAGGCGCTGTCCGGCATCGCGCTGGCCCAGCTGATCCGGCCCGGCTGCCCGGTCGTGTTCGGCTCGTTCCTGTCCAACATCGACATGCAGTCCGGCTCGCCCAGTTTCGGCACCCCGGAGTCGGCCATCGGCCTGTTCTGCACCGGCCAGCTGGCCCGGCACTACGGGCTGCCGTTCCGCACCGGCGGCGGCCTCAACTCCAGCCAGACGGCGGACGCGCAGGCGGCGTACGAGTCCCTGATGACCCTGCTGCCGACGTTCCTGGCCGGCACCAACTTCGTCATGCACGCCGCCGGGTGGCTGGAGGGCGGCCTGGTCAGCTGCTACGAGAAGTTCATCATCGACATCGAGCTGCTCCGCATGCTGCGGGTGGAGTTCACCCCGCTGGAGATCAACGAGGAGACCCTGGCCTTCGGCGCGCACGAGGAGGTCGGCCACGGCGGCCACTTCCTCGGGGCCCAGCACACGATGGAGCGGTTCCGGGAGTGCTTCTACCGGCCGCTGGTGTCCTCCACGGCCAACTACGAGCGGTGGGTGCGGCTCGGGGCCAAGGACGCCGCCGCGCGGGCCAGCGAGATCTGCGCGAAGACGTTGGCGGAGTACGAGGCGCCGCCGCTGGATGACGCGATCCGCGCCGAACTCGACGAGTTCGTGACCCGCCGCCGCGCCGAACTCGGCGACTAGACCGGGCTCGCCAGGCGGCGGCCGGGCTGCGCGCTAACCGGAAGCGAGTGAGCCGCGGGGGAGAGCACGCGCCGGGGGCGGCGGCTAGCATGTGGGCCGTGAGAGAGTCAGGGATCGATCCTCAGGCGACCGGGGCGCAGGGTGCCGGCCTCGCCACGCTGGCTGGCGGCGTCGTGCTGGACACCTGGTTCCCCGCGCCGGAACTGGTCCCGGCCGCGGAAGCCGGCGGCACCGTCCGGCTGTCCGCGGCCGAGGCGGCCGGGGCGCTCGGCCCCGACGCGGCCGGGCTGCTCGGCCCGGACGAGGCCCGGGGGGTCGAGGTCGTCGCGGTGCGCACCACGATCGGCTCCCTGGCCACGCCGCCGGCCGACGCGCACGACGCGTACCTGAGGCTGCACCTGCTGTCCGGCCGCCTGGTCTGCCCGCGCGGCTGCAACGTGGACGGGATCTTCGGGGTGCTCGCCAACGTGGTGTGGACCAGTCACGGGCCCTGCCCCGTGCCGGACTTCGAGGCCACCAGGCTGCGGCTGCGCCGCCGCGGGCCGGTCACCGTATACGGGGTGGACAAGTTCCCCCGGATGGTGGACTACGTGCTGCCCGCCGGGGTGCGGATCGCCGACGCGGACCGGGTCCGGCTGGGCGCGCACCTGGCCGAGGGGACCACGGTCATGCACGAGGGCTTCGTGAACTACAACGCGGGGACGCTCGGCACGTCCATGGTCGAAGGCCGGATCTCAGCCGGCGTGGTGGTGGGGGACGGCTCGGATGTGGGCGGCGGCGCGTCGATCATGGGCACCCTGTCCGGCGGCGGCACGGAGACGATCTCGGTCGGCGAACGCTGCCTGATCGGCGCGAACGCCGGCATCGGCATCTCGCTGGGCGACGACTGCGTGGTCGAGGCCGGGCTGTACGTGACGGCGGGCACCAAGGTCCGGCTGCCCGACGGCCAGGTGGTCAAGGCCCGGGAGCTGTCCGGCCGCCCGGGGCTGCTGTGGCTGCGCGACTCGCAGACCGGCACGGTCCGGGTCACCGAGCGCGCCGGGCACGGCATCGCGCTGAACGCCGCGCTGCACGCGAACGCCTGACCGCCCGGGAGAGGAAACCATGCGGCTGGCCACCTGGAACGTCAACTCGGTGCAGGCCAGGCTGCCCCGGCTGCTCAGCTGGCTGGAGGAGACGCGGCCTGACGTGCTGTGCCTGCAGGAGACCAAGGCGCCCGACGCCGGCTTCCCGGTCGCAGAGGTCGGGGAGCTCGGCTATGCGGCCGCGCTGTACGGCACCGGCCGGTGGAACGGGGTGGCCATCCTGTCCCGGGCCGGGCTGGCGGACGTGCGCCGCGGTTTTCCCGGGGAGCCAGGGTTCCCCGATCCGGAGGCCCGCGCCATCTCCGCCACCTGCGCGGGCTGCCGGGTCTGGTCGGTGTACGTCCCCAACGGCCGGGCCCTGGACAGCCCCCACCTTTCCTACAAATTGTCCTGGCTCACTGCCCTGCGTGACGCACTCGCCGCCGAGCTCAGCCCGGACGGGGGCCCGGCGCCGCTCGCCGTGTGCGGGGACTTCAACATCGCCCCCCACGACGACGACGTGTGGGACCCGGCCGCGTTCACCGGCTCCACCCACGTCACCCCGGAGGAACGGGCCGCGCTGGCCGGCCTGCTGGACCTCGGGCTCACCGACGTCCCGGCCCGGGCGCTCAAGGGCCAGCCCTTCACCTACTGGGACTACCGGGCCGGCATGTTCCACAAGGGCATGGGCATGCGCATCGACCTGGTCCTGGCCAGCGGCCCGGTGGCCGCGGCGGTCACGGACGCCTACGTGGACCGGGAGGCCCGCAAGGGCAAGGGGCCGTCCGACCATGCCCCGATCGTGGCCGACCTGGATCTCCCCGCCAC
>JAOPYP010000570.1 GCA_025964635.1 Actinomycetes bacterium
CCTGGCCCGGCGGCGTCTACGGTGGCGGGCTGGTGCCCGCGATCGTGATCGACCCCAGCGGACCACGGCACTTCGTCAGCAGCACCGCGTATAACCACTACTCGCTGCTGCGCACCGTGGAAGACGCCTGGCACCTGCCCGAACTCGGCTTCACCAGCGACCACGCCCAGGTACGGACGATGAACGAATTCCTGTCCCGCTGATATCCGGAAGGCCGCTGGGCCGGCGCTCCCGCCCGCCGCGGGCCGCCGGCCCAGCACCACCCGCTGCCCGGGCCCCGATACCCCGGCCTCACAGCTGGGCAATGCCCAGCGCCCCGCGGTCACCGCGCGAGCGCGACCTGCTGGCCCGCCTGCTCACGAGGGTTCTCGACCATCACGCCGGCACATTCGAAGAGCAGGATCGCGACGTCGTCGTCGAGCCTGCGCCCGGTATGGGCCACGACGCGGTCGAGCAGCTCCTGCGCGGCCGCGTCCAGGTCAGGGCGGCGGAGCGTGTCGACGCAGTCCTCGAGCCGGAAGTACCGTCCCGCCCGGTCGCGCGCCTCGAGCAGGCCGTCGGTATAGAAGACCAGCCGGTCGCCCGGGCTCACCGCGAACGTGGACACCCTCATGCCGGGGTGCAGGCCCAGCGGTGTCGCGTACGCGGAAGGGTTCAGGGCCTGCAGCCCGCCGTCCGCGGTGAGCCGCAGTGGCGGCGGGTGCCCGCAGGTGACGACCTCCAGCCAGCCGCGCGGGTCGAACTCGGCGAACAGGGCCGTCACGAAGTCCTCATCCCCGGCGGCCCGCGTGACCGAGAGGTCCACCGCCCGGGCGATCTCGGGCAGCGACAGGCCGGGCTGGGCACAGGCGTCCCGGAAGCTGGTCATCGCGATGCTGGCCAGGCGCACCGCGGGCAGTCCCTTTCCGCGCGTATCCCCGATGAGCCAGCGCGGGTGGTCTCCCCGGGAGACGACCTCCAGCAGGTCCCCGCCGACCCGTGCTTCCGCCGCGGCCGAGACGTAGCGTGAGGCCAGCCGTCCCGCGGTGACGGTGGCCGGGACCTCGCGCAGCAGTGCGCTCTGCGCGACCCGGGCGACGGCGCGGACCTGGCTGAGCCTCCGTTGCGCCGCGGTCCGCAGCACCGAGTTGGCCACCGCGAACGCGGCCAGCAGCACGAGCACGCTCAGGTGCGAGGGGAGCGTGCCCGGCGGGCCCGGCTGGTGCAGGATCAGCCCGAGGCTGAGCAGGACCGCCCAGCCCGCCAGCACGGCGGTGATCCGCGGGCGCAGCACCAGGGAGGCCAGCAGCGGGCCGACCGCCAGCCAGGCGACCGTGACGGGGCCCCGGCCCATGCGGTACTGCGCCACCGCCACGGCCGTGATGGCCAGGCCGAGCAGCACGGCGAGCACCCGCCTGGCCAGCACGGCGGCCGGCTGGGACGGTCCCGACACATTCAGGGGAATGCCGCGTCCAGGACGCAGAAGGGACAGGCGCAAGCGCCGCCACCGTTCTGTCTTTGCACTCACGAGGCCGCCTCTCATCTGCCGCGCGTCGTCGGCTCGGTCGCGTACTCACAGGCAATGCTGCAGCTCAGGCCCTAGCGGTGGCTGAACGCAGGCTCTGGGCAAGCTCCAGAGGATCAGAGGGAACTCAACGCCCGCCGGAGGGCATCCCTCCGGGCATGGACAGGGCATTTTCAGCGGGCGGTCACCGGGTCGCAAGGTTGTGCGGCGAACGTCAGACCATGGATTACTCACCCACCGGAAGGTCAGCCACCGCCGTGGAGGTGCCGGCGGGGCGCGTCGAGGCCCGGCTGCTGGTCGTGGAGGACGAGCCGACGATCCTGGAACTGCTGTCAGGGTCGCTGCGGTTCGCGGGCTTTGACGTGCGGACGGCGGCCAGCGGCCGGGAGGCACTGCGCGTCGCGGCGGCGTCACGGCCGGACCTGATCCTGCTCGACGTGATGCTTCCGGACGGTGACGGCTTCGACGTGATCCGCGCTATCCGGGGCACGGGGCCGCGCGTGCCGGTCATTTTCCTGACCGCCCGCAGCCATGTCCACGAGCGGGTCGCCGGCCTGACCCTGGGCGGGGATGACTACGTCACCAAGCCATTCAGCCTCGACGAGGTCCTGGCCCGCATCCGGGCGGTGCTGCGGCGCTCTGGCGTCCCCGGCCCGGTGGGTTCGCGCCTGGTCGTGGCGGATCTGGAACTCGATGAGGACACCCACGAAGTGCGGCGCCACGGCTCGCCGGTGGTCCTGACGCCGACCGAGTTCAAGCTGCTGCGGTACCTGATGATCAACGCCGGCCAGGTGCTGAGCAAGGCGCAGATACTCGACCACGTCTGGGACTACAGCTTCAGCGGTGACGGCAACGTGGTCGAGCCCTGCATCAGCTACCTGCGGCGCAAGGCCGATCAGGGCGAGCCGCGGCTGATCCACACGATCCGCGGCGTCGGCTACGTCCTGCGGGTGCCACCACCGTGAGATCCCGGCCGGACCAGAGGCTGCGGACGGCGCTGGCCAATGCGTCGCTGCGGGTCCGGGTGATGGCCGTCGCCGCGTTCCTGGTCACGATCACCTCGGTGGTGATGGGCTCCCTGGGGACGACCCTGCTCCAGGGCTACCTGCTCTCCCGGGCAGATCAGCAACTCCGCGACTTTGCCTCGGTGGCCAGCCGCAACCTGGCCGCCGGGTCGCACCGGCCGCTTCGCGCCCCTCTCCATGCCGGGCAGCCCAGCCAGCCCTTCCAGTTCCTGATCGAGGTCATCAGCTCCGGCGGCCGGGTCTCGGTGACTGAGGCGCCGCTGAGTCACGCCGCCCTGCCCCAGGTTCCGGCCGCGCGTCTCACGGACCCGGGAGAACCGTTCACCGCGGCCGCGGTGAACGATCCGGGGCACTCCTGGCGGGTGCTGGTCCGTGACCTGCCCGGCGGGCGGCACGCCGTGATCGCGTTCAGCCTGGACAACCTGAACAGCACCGTGACCCGCCTGGAAATAGCGGACGCGGTCGCCGGGGCCGTCGCCATCGTGCTCCTGGCCGGTATCGGGCTGCCGCTGGTGCGGATCAGCCTGGCCCCGCTGGCCAGGATCGGGGACACGGCGGCCGCGATCGCGGCCGGGGACCTGTCCCGGCGTATCGACCATCCTCCGCACAGCACCGAGGTAGGCCGGCTGGCCGAGTCCCTCAACACGATGCTGGCCCGGATCGAGGCGGCCTACCGGGCGCGGGAACAGGGGGAAGCGCGCGCCCTGGACTCCGAAGAGCGGATGCGCCGGTTCGTCGCCGATGCCAGCCACGAACTTCGCACGCCGCTGACGTCGGTCCGGGGCCTGGCCGAGTTCTCCCTGCAGCAGGGGACGGACGCCAGCCACGAGGAGCTGCTCCGGCTGATGACGCTCGTCCACACCGAAGCCATCCGGATGGGCCGGCTGGTGGAGGACCTCCTGATGCTCGCCCAGTCCGACCAGGACCGCCCGCTGGACCGGCGCCCCGTCGACCTGTCCAGCATCGCCGCCCGCGCGGTCCTGGCCGCCCGCCTGATCCAGCCCGAGCGCCCGATCACCCTGCACGCGGACGCCCCGGTCATCGTGGACGCCGACGCTGAACGCCTGCGCCAGGTCGTGGACAACCTGATCGGCAACGCCCTGCAGCACACCCCGGCGGGAACAGCGGTGACCGTGACCGTGGCGGATGAGGCTGGGCAGGCCCGGCTCACCGTGGCGGACAACGGTCCGGGCATGACCGCCGACCAGGCGTCCCGCGTGTTCGAGCGTTTTTACCGCACCGACCCGGCCCGCAGCCGCGCCCGGGGCGGTACCGGGCTCGGCCTGTCCATCGCCGCCGCCCTGACCGCCGCGCACGCCGGGGACATCACGGTCCACACCCAGCCGGGCCGCGGCGCCGCCTTCCGGGTCAGCCTCCCGCTGGCCTCCGCGGCCAGTGACGCACAGCCGGCCACCAGCCGCTAGCCGCCAGCACCTCGCGGCCCGCCGTATGCGGCCAGCTCCCGGCCAGGGAGCTCACAGCTGGCCACAACGAGATCGCAAGGCGCACGCCCTTGACTACAGGCGGCGGGCCAGCCGGCCCTGCCCGGCGGGCACCTAGGGGGCGCCTACCGCCCACCACAAAGGAGACATGTTGACCAGCCCGTACCCACACCCGGCCCGGCGCCGGGCCTGGCTGCCCGTGCTCGGGCCACTCCTGCTGGCCGGGACCCTGGCCGCCGGATGCAGCGCGAGCAGTGCCGCGCCAGCTCCGGCGTCGTCGTCCGGCTCCTCCAGTTCGGGCAGCAACGCCAGCTTCCGGCAATGCCTGCAGCGCCAGGGCGTGAGCCTGCCGCAGGGCCGGCCCTCGCCGGGCAGCGGCCAGCCCCAGGCCCGGCCGACCGGATCGGCCGCGTCAGCGTTCCGCAAAGCCATCCAGGCCTGCGGGGGCGGCGGCTCGTTCCCGCGGGGCGGCGGAAACCCGGCCGGCTGAGCCGCCCGGATCGTGCCGGCCGGCCAAGTCCTTACCGAGAGGAAATAACACCACATGTTCATCACCTACCTACGGCGGGAACTGCGCCGCAGGATGCGGCAGGCCACGTTCATCGCCCTGGGTCTGGCCCTGGGCATTGGCCTCGTCATCACCGTGACCGCCGCCTCGGCGGGGGTGTCAAACTCACAGGGCACGGTGCTGCACTCCCTCTACGGCGTGGGCACCGACATCACGGTCACCCAGACGCCCACGGCGGGCTCGGGCGGCCCCACCCGTTTCGGCTTCGGCGGCGGCAATTCGGGCAGCAGGCCGTCGGCTGGCACCAGCTTCAGCCGCAGCGTGCTGACCAGCGCCGGGCTGGGCACGCTGAAGTCCTCGTCGGTGACGACGGTAGCTGGCCTGAAGAATGTGTCCGGTGCGGTCGGCGCGCTCACCCTGAGTGACCTGAAGCTGTCCGGCACGATCAACGCGGGCGGATCGACCGGCGGACCCGGCGGCTCCGGAGCCACCTCGGGCAGGTCAAACCTCAAGACCAGTTCCTTCTCGGTCACCGGGGTAGACCCGGCCACCAGCTCGCTGGGCCCGCTCAGCTCCGGGACGGTCACCTCCGGCCGGAGCTTCAGCAGCGCCGACGCCACCTCCAACGTGGCCGTGGTGGACGCCAACTACGCCAAGGCGCAGAGCCTGAAGACCGGCTCGACGTTCAAGGTCGCCGGGAAGAAGTTCACCGTCGTCGGCATCGTCAACGTCGGGCAGGGCAGCAGTTCTGCGGATGTCTACATCCCGCTCGCCCGCGCCCAGGCCCTGGCCAGCCTGACGAACGAGGTCAACACGATCTACGTGTCCGCGGCCAGCGCCGCGGACATCAGCGCGGTGTCCAGCGAGATCTCCGGTGCCCTGCCCAAGGCCACGGTGACCACCTCCAGTGACCTGGCCAGCCAGGTCACCGGCTCGCTGTCCAGCGCCTCCAGCCTGGCCAACAACCTCGGCAAGTGGCTGGCCGTCGCCGTGCTCGCGGCCGCGTTCGGCCTGGCCAGCCTGCTCACCGTGTCCGCGGTGTCCCGGCGGGTCCGCGAGTTCGGCACGCTCAAGGCACTCGGCTGGCGCAGCCGCCGGATCATCCGCCAGATCATGGGTGAGGCGCTGGTCATCGGCCTGGTCGGCGGGGTAGCAGGCGTGGCGCTCGGATTCGGCGGCGCGGCCCTGGTCCAGGCCCTCGCCCCGCCGCTGACCGCCACCACCGGCACCGCCGCCACCGGTGCCACCGGCGGTGCAGCCGGTGCAGCCGGCCCCGCCGCTGGCTTGGCGCGCGCTGCGTCCGCCACCAGCCACACCGTGTCCGTGCACCTGACCGCGCCCGTCACGCTCGGCGCTGTGCTGCTGGCCGTGGTCCTCGCGATCGCCGGCGGCCTGGTGGCCGGCACGTTCGGCGGCTGGCGGGCCGTCCGCCTCCGCCCGGCCGCGGCGCTAGCCCGCGTCGAGTAATCAGCAGAACTGCGAAGGGATACTCATGTACCAGCTCACCGGCGTCACCCGGGACTACCAGAAAGGCCGGCGCACGGTCCACGCGCTGGATGGCGTGGACCTGGTCATCGACGATGGCGACTGGCTCGCCATCCAGGGACCCACTGGCCACGGGAAGAGCACGCTGCTGCAGATTCTCGGTGCGCTGGACCGGCCTACCTCGGGCACGGTCCAGTTCGGCGGCCAGGATCTGGCCCGGCTGCGGGAGAGCCGGCTCACCCAGGTGCGCGCCGCCTCGATCGGCTTCATCTTCCAGTCCTTCAACCTCATCCCGACGCTGTCCGCTCAGGAGAACGTCGAGACGGCCCTCGTACCTCTCGGAGTGGCCTCAGCCGAGCGGCGGGACCGTGCCTACCGTGCGCTGGCCGATGTCGGCCTGGGGGAGCGGGCCCGGCATCTTCCCTCCGAGCTGTCCGGTGGCCAGCAGCAGCGGGTCGCCATCGCCCGCGCTCTGGTCAAGCAACCCAAGGTGCTGCTGGCCGACGAGCCCACCGGCAACCTCGACGAGGGCACCAGGGACGAGATCATGATGCTCCTGGAGCAGCTGTGGGAGAACCTGCGGCTCACGCTGGTCATGGTCAGTCACGACAGCACCGTCGCCGGCCGGGCCCAGCGAACCGGGCTGATGGAAAACGGCCGGATCAGCGTCCAGGACCGCTCCATCCGCCCCCTCTCCTGAGCCCCGGCTCCGGCAACCCCCGGCCGGGACCCGGCTCGCGCGACTAGGGCCGGCTGGCCGGCCAGCCTGCCATCCGGCCAGCTGGCCGGCCGGCGGCCCGGTTCACTGAGCGGCCAGGCGGGCGCAGGCCCCGGAACAGTACGCGGGCTGCCGTCCCTGATGCGGTCGTTGCTATTTCCCCTCGCATTGTGGATCGTTGTCGTCGTCGCCTTACCCGTGGCGGAGGTCCCGCCTTCCGGGCAAGGTGGGGAGCGCCGTTGAGCGGTGAGGAGCTGCGGGGGCTGGCCGAGGAGCAGGCGGCACTGCGCCGGGTCGCCACGCTGGTGGCGCGGGGAGCGCCGCCGGGTGAGGTGTTCGCGGCGGTCACCGAGGAGGTCGGGCGGCTGCTCGGCGTGCACTTCGCCGGGATGGCCCGGTTCGACCACGGTGACACGGTGACGGTCCTGGGTGCCTGGGCCGCCGCGGGGGAGCAGCATCCCCTGGTTCCGGGTCCGTGGCCGCTGGAAGGCGGCGATCTGGCCTCGATGATCTGGAAGACGGGGCGGCCCGTCCGGATTGCCGACTACGACGGCGTGCCCGGCCCCATCGCCGCGTTCGTCCGGGACCAGCTCGGGATCCGCTCCTCGGTCGCCAGCCCGATCGTGGTCGAGGGCCGGTTGTGGGGCACGCTGTTCGTCCACTCGACGCAGGCCCAGCGGCCGCTCCCCCCGGATACCGAATCGCGCCTCACCGGCTTCACCGAGCTCGTCGTCACCGCGCTCGGGAATGCCGAGAGCCGCGCCGCACTGGCCCGGCTGGCCGAGGAGCAGGCGGCGTTGCGCCGCGTCGCGACGCTGGTGGCGCGCGGGGTACCACCGGAGGCGGTGTTCGCGGCCATCGCCGTCGAGGTCGGTCAGCTCCTCCCGGTCGATTCGGCGAGCCTGTGCCGCTTCGACCCCGGCGGGATGCTCACCTTCGCCGCCCAGTGGGGCACCGTGGCAGCTCAATTTCCCGTGGGCAGCCAGTGGGCCCTGGGGGGGCACAACCTCGGCACGCTCGTGCTCGAGACCGGCCGCCCAGCCCGGATCGACAGCTATGCCGATCACTCCTCGGGCCCGCTCGGGACCTCCGTCCGCGAGGCGGCCCTCCGCTCGGCGGTCGCGACGCCCATCTACGTCGACGGCCGTCTCTGGGGCATCATCGCCGCCGGCTCGATCCTGGAACAGCCGTTGCCGTCGGATACCGAGGCTCGGCTGGCCTCGTTCACGGAGCTGATGGCGACGGCCGTCGCGAACGCCGAGACCCGCGCCGCGCTGGCCGCCTCCCGCGCGCGGATCGTCGCCGCCGCCGATGAGACCCGGCGGCAGATCGAGCGTGATCTGCACGACGGCACCCAGCAGCGCCTGATGTCGCTGATGCTGGAACTGCGCGCGGCGGAGGCCACCGAGCCGGGCGAGGTGAACGAGCTGAGGGACCAGATAGAGCGCACGGCCCAGGGGCTGGGCGGGGTGGTGGGGGAGCTGAGGGAGATCTCGCAGGGGATCCACCCCGCGATCCTGTCGAGGGGCGGGCTGGCGCCGGCGCTCAGAGCGCTGGCGCGCCGTTCGGCGCTGCCCGTAAAGCTGGATCTGCGCGCCACGGGGCGGCTGCCCGAGCAGATCGAGGTCGCGGCGTACTACGCGGTGTCAGAAGCCCTCACTAACGCCGCCAAGCACGCACATGCCTCCGTCGTGCACGTCGAGTTCGCCGCGCACGAAGCGACCGTGCGGCTGGCGATCCGCGACGACGGCGTCGGCGGGGCCGATCCCGCCCAGGGGTCGGGGCTGGTGGGGCTGCGCGACCGCATCGAGGCGGTCGGTGGCACGCTCGAGGTCACCAGCCCGGCCCGCCACGGCACCACGCTGCTCATCGAGATCCCAGCCGGAAGCCAGAACAACCCGGGTGCGCCCGAACCGTAGACGTGGTTCCCATCTCCCGCCGGCCGCGAGAGCCACGGTAGGCCCGGGCGGGCCGGGATGCGGCGGGCACCGAGATGGTCATGGTCAGGCCGCCGCCGGGAGTTGCCCCCGCGTTCAGCGTGCCGTCCATCGCCTCGGTGAGCCCCCGGGCCACCGTGAGCCCGAGCCCGACGCCAGTGGTGGTGCCAGTGTCGCCGAGCCGCTGGAAGGGCGCGAACATGCGGTCCCGGTCGGCCTCGGGGACGCCCGGCCCGTGGTCCATGACGCGCAGCTCAACCCGGTCGCCGCAGGCGCGGGCCGTCAGCAGCGGCGGCGATCCGGCCGGGGAGTACCTCAGTGCGTTGGCGGTCACGTTCGCGATGACCCGTTCCATGATGATCGAGTCGGCCGTGACCTGAGGCAGGCCAGCCGGAATGCGTACCCTGACCGCCTCGGCCCGGGGCCCGAGGCTCTCGAGCGAGCATGCGATGATCTCCCCGAGATCGGCCGGGCGGGGAAACACAGGCACCACCCCGGCCTGCAGACGGCTCATGTCGAGCAGGCTCGCGGCGAGATGGGTGAGCAGGTCCAGGGACTCATCGGCGGTGGCCAGAAGCTCATTATGGTCTTCCGCGGTCAGCCGGAGCTCACGTGAACGCAGGCAGCTGACGGCGGCCTTGGCCGCGGCCAGCGGTGAGCGCAGGTCGTGGCTGACCGCTCCGAGCAGTGCCGTCCGCGCCCGGTCGGCGTCCGCGACCGGGCGGGCCGCCTCGGCCTCCGCGATTGCCGCAGCCGCCTGCCGGGTCCGGCGTGCGGCGTGGCCGGCTAGCGCGGCCGCGACCACCGCGACGAGGAGGGCAGGCGTACCGGTGGCAAGGTTCACCTGTGTCGCCTCCTTCGGCCGATCCCCGTGAATGACCTAAGGATTTCGCGCCTGCCAGCCGCGATCATCGATGGCAGCGCCTACGTGCGCCCCCCGGCTAGCACCACCCGCGGGATCCGGGCTAGCTGCAATACGCTCCGCGGCCTGCCAGCGCGCTGCTGACCGCGGGGGCCGGCCGACGAGACCGGGCTGGGCTAGCGTGCTTCGAGGAACCTGAGGACCGCCAGCACCCGCCGGTGATCGGCGGCACTCTCAGGCAGGTCGAGCTTGGTGAGGATGCTCCGGACGTGCTTCTCGACCGTGCCCTCGGTAACGAAGATCTGGTGGGCGATGCCCGCATTGGAGGCCCCTTCGGCCATCAGGGCGAGCACCTCGCGCTCTCGCACGGACAGCACGTCCAGCGGGTCACGCCGCCGGCGGGCCTTCACGAGTTCCTGCACCAGAGACGGGTCTACCACCGACGCGCCCGCGGTGATCCGCCCGACCGTGTCAAGGAACTCCGCCACGTTGGTCACCCGGCTCTTCAGCAGGTAGCCGAGGCGCTCCCCGCCGGCCAGCAGGTCCATCGCCTCGTCCACCTCGACGTGTGCGGACAGCACGATGATGGCCGTGCCGGGCAGCTCCTCGCGGATCACCCGCGCCGCCTCAAGTCCCTCGGTCGCGTGCGCAGGTGGCATCCGGATGTCGATGATCGCCAGCTCCGGCCGGATCGAACGGGCCAGGGCGAGCAGTTCGGTGCTGTTCCCCGCCTGGCCGGCGACCTCGAAGCCCGAACGGTCGAGCAGGCTGGCCAGGCCTTCGCGCAGCAGAACATCGTCGTCGGCGAGGACGACCCGCGGTGTACGCGAGCTCCCCGCCGCCGCGTCGGCAGTCCCCGGCAGTGTCGGCATCCCCCGATTATCCGCCTGGGGGGCCGCCGTGGCACTGGGGCCGGAACCATCCGGCCACCGGCTACTCACCGGGGCACCGCACCTGGCGGCCCGCCGCGGGCCGGAAGCGGAAGCTCGCAGGTCACTGTGGTGCCCCCGCCCGCCGGGCTGCGCAGGGAGAAAGTGCCGCCCAGCGCCTCGATGCGGTCCTTCAGCCCGACCAGGCCTGAGCCCAGTCCGGGATCGGCGCCGCCGACACCGTCGTCACGCACACTCACCCGGAGCGTGCCATCGGAGGCTTCCGCATCCACCTCGACCACCGACGCGTGCGCGTGCTTCGCCGCGTTCGTGAGCGTTTCCGACACGACGTAGTAGGCGCCCACCTCGACCGGCCCGGGAAGCCGTCCCTCGATCCGCGCATCCATGTCCACCGGGAGGGCTGATCGGCGGCCGAGCGCGCGCAGCGCCGAGCGGAGCCCGGCCCGGGACAGGACGGCCGGATGTATCCCCCGGGAGATCTCCCGAAGCTCGTTGATCACACTCATGAGCTCCCTGGCCACTCCCGCGATCTCGGTCCGGATCTCGCCGGTCTCGTGGAGTGCCGCCGCGGAACGCAGCCTCAGGGTCAGCGTGAGGAGGCGTTTCTCAACGCCGTCGTGCAGGTCCCGCTCGATCTGGCGGCGGGCCGCATCCGTGGCCGCCACGATCCGCGCGCGGGAGGCGATGAGCTCGGCCCGGTTCTGCGCGTTCGCGACCGCGGTAGCGACCAGATCGGTGAACTCCGTCATCCGCTGCTCGATGCCGTCCGGCAGCGGTCCTTCCCCGGAACCGGCGGCGATCATCCCCCAGAGCCGCCCGTCGACCAATATCGGCATGCCGACCGCGGACCGGAGCCCTTCGCGCACGTAGGGCTCTCCGCCCGGGAGGTCACGGTAATCCTCAACCCGGGCCGGCTGGCCGGTTTTCCAGACGGTCGCGGTCAGCCCGGTTACCGGGTAGCCCTCCCAGCGTTTCCCCACCCGCACATGAGGGCCGGTCGTGCCCTCGTTGGCGACCAGCGTCGCTGTGCCGTCGGCCTCGTAGCGGATCATCCGGGCGGTGCCGTTGCCGAAGTGCCGGAGAACTTCCTTGGTCACCGCCGCGAACACCGTCTCGGGCGGCTCGCCCGAGGCGACCAGCATGGCCAGGCGCCGCAGCGCCAGCTGGATATCGGTCAGGTCGTGCAGATCCTGCTCAGCCTGGGCGTTGGCGATCGCCGTGGCCGCGAGCTCGGTGAAGTCAGCCATGCGGTCGGCGGTGTCGGAAGGAAACCGCCCCCGCCTCGCCACCACGATCGCCGCGCCCCACAGGCGCCCCTCGACGATGATCGGGCTGGCCACGATGGACTTGACGCCCAGCTTGCGGAGGCCGTTCACCACCGGGTCGGCCCCGCTGATCCATCGGTCGTCGTCGACGCGGGCGGAGCGGCCGGTCCGCCACACCACCGCCGGGGCCAGGTAGTCCTGGAGTTCTACCCGCGTCCCGACCGGCGAGGTGAGCGGGTCCTCCCCGACCGAGGCGACGACCACGACCGATCGGCCGCCCTGCTCGAAGCGCCCTATGCCCGCGCTGTCCGCGCCGAACAGCCGGCGGATCTCCTCGGCGGCCGCGGCGAACACTGCGGCCGGCCGTGCGCCACTGGCGACCAGCGTGGCCACGCGCCGCAGCGCGGCCTGCTCAGCGGCGAGCTGACGCATCCGTGCCCCATCGGCCAGATCATGGCCTGGTTCCGCGTCTATGCCTTGGCCTGCGCCGTCGCCGGCGTCCGGCGAATTCATAAGGCCGACGGTAACCCGGCCCCGGCGGGTCGGCAACGCTCGGGCCAGATCCCCGGGCTTATCCGGGGAGATGAGCACGGCGCTACTCTGGCCAGGCCGAGTCCTCGATAATGTCCACGAAATTGGCCCGCTGGTAGCCGGGGACGAATCGCTCCAGGACGTCCGCTTTGACGTTGCCGAATGTCGTTTCCGGCTTGGGGGCGATGCCTTCGGTGAACGCCCGGAGGATGCTGCGCTTGAAGTCCGGCCGTGGGTGCAGGGCGGTGATCTGGGCCCGGTTGGCGTCGCTGATGTCGTGGTACCCGATGCCGAGCACGTCGTATTCGACCCCCGCGGTGACGAGTGCGACCTCCGGTTCCATGAATTCCGGGATCCCCGGGGTGGTGTGCAGGGCAATGGCCGTCCACACGCGGCGGATGCTGTCCTCGGGCACGCCATGGCCCTGCAGGAAGTGCCGGGCTTCGTCGGCGCTGTCCACCTCGAAGCGCCGGCCGCTGCTGCGGAATTGCTCGTTCAGGCCGAGGTCGTGGAACATCGCCCCGATATACAGCAGTTCAGGGTCGAAGCTGAGATCCCGGTTCCGCCCCTGCAGGCTGCCGAACCAGAAGACCCGCCGGGAATGATGGAAGACCAGGTCGCTGGCGGACTCGCGGACCAGTTCGGTGGCCTCACGGGCCAGTTTCGTATCCGGGACCGTCACTCCGGCCGCCGTCTGTCCGCTGGTAACCATCACTGCCTCCTCATGCCGGATGAAAAGCCCGGTGCGCAGCGCGCCGGGCCGCCTCACCCTCACGATTGCGCACGGCTGCGGCCCGGTCAGCCTGGCAGGCGGCCATCCCCGCTACCGGCTAGCTGGAAGCCGGGTTGGGCGCTGGCCCCGAAGACGTCAGCGGGCTGGCCGGCGAACCTGGACCGTATGCAGCTCGATCCACGCGGCAAGGCGATGACGATGGTGAGCGTCGGCGTGTCCCACCGGTCCGCGTCAGCCGGACTACTCGAGAAGCTTGCCGTCCCGCCGGCGGAGCTGGGCGATGTGCTGGCCGGGCTGCATGCCGTGCCGGCCATCGATGAGGTGGCCGTCCTGTCCACCTGCAACCGGGTCGAGGTCTATGCGGCCACGTCAGGGCCGCCCGGACCGGTGACCCGCGCGATAGCGGGTCTGCTGGGCGGCCGGGGGCGGGTCCGGGCCGGCGAGGTCGTGCGGAACGCCAGTATCCGGGTCGGGGCCGAGGCTGTCCGGCACCTGTTCTCGGTGGCGTGCGGGCTGGACTCCATGGCGGTCGGTGAGGAGCAGATCGTCGCCCAGATCAAGGCCGCCGCCCGTGCGGCCGCCGCGGCGGGAACCACCGGCCCGGCCGTCACCGGCCTGATCGACGCGGCGCTGCGGGCCAGCAAGCGGGCCCGCACGCAGACCACGATCAGCACCGCCGGCATCTCGCTCGCCCGCGCTGGCCTTGATCTCGCCGGCGCGCACCTCGGCGGGCTCGCCACCCGCCGCGCGGTGGTCCTCGGGACCGGCAGCATGGGCAAGCTCGCCGCCCGGCTGCTCCGCGACGCCGGGGTCGGGCGGCTGTCCGTGGCCAGCCGCGACGCGGGGCGGGCCGCTCAGATGGCCGCGGCGGTGCGCGGCCGGCCTATGC
>JAOPYP010000589.1 GCA_025964635.1 Actinomycetes bacterium
GGCCGGGGCCGGGCGGGGCGGCCGTGAAGGCACCCCGGGCTGCGGCGCACCGCGCTCCGGCGCACCGCGCTCCGGCGCCCGGGCTTCGCCCCGGCTGCTCAGCGTGGCCGTGGGCAGGGCCAGGATGCCGGGGTTGGCGTCCGCGAACACCACCCGGCGCCCGGCCGCCGAGGCGTAGCTGACGATCATCGCGCTGGGCGGGAGCTGCTGCAGCTCGTGCTGCTCGACGAGGAACTCCCGGGATCGCTGGCTGGTCCGGGCGGCCGACGTGCTGGCCGCCACGGCCCGCGCGGTCTGCACTCCCCACGCGCTGCTGGCGTTGCGGCCGCCGGTCCATGACCGCGACTCGCTGATCCCCTCCGACGAGTTCCTTTCCTGGTGCCCGGACGTGGTGCGCGGCGCGAAGGCCGCCGGCCCGGACCAGCTGTGCCCGTGCCCGCGGCCATGCCCGCTGGACAGGCTGGCCGAGGCGGACACGGCCACGGAATCCGCCGTGCCCACGGTGCTCGTGTAGGAGTAACTGGCCGTGTCGCTGACCGTATCGCCCACGGTGTCGGTGAGCTGCGACACCACGAAGCGGTGGGCGGTGCCGATCTGCTCGCTGGCCGCCTTCGCGTCCTCGGCGTTGCCGAGCCGCATGAACGCGACCGCCGCGTTGCCCCGGCCCAGCCGCTCCCGGACATGGGCGGGGAGCGAACGGTAGGCCAGCACCAGCCCGGTGCCGCTGGCCTCGCAGGCGTCCGACAGCCGGTCCAGCATGTCGCCGCGGAGCTTCTCACTCCCGGCCACCAGCAGCGTGTGCTGCCAGGCCGGGCCGCGCGGCTGCCGGCGCAGCAGCTGGGTGAGCGCCGCCGTGACGTACGCACCGAGGACCTGGGTACCCGCCATCTCCGCCGCGCGGTCGACGGCCACCACGCGCAGCCGGGCCAGGGGCAGCCGGGCCGGCGCCGACCCCAGCGTTTCCAGCGGGCGCAGCCTGGCTTCGAGCCCGAGGGCCCGCTCGGTGATGACCCCGTCGCTGGCGGCCCGGCCGTACAGCCCGGCGATCGCCTCGGCCTGCGCCGCGCTGATCAGGCCGCGCTGCGTATCGTCCCGCGGATCGCCGATCTGGGCCAGGACCCGCAGGCCCGCGGTCACCTGCGCGATGGTGGGCTGCCCGCCGAGAACCCCCGCGACACGCTCCAGGATCGCGCGGTCCGGTACCGGGTCAGCCGGGCTGGCCGGGTCGCCGCCGGCCGTGGCGGCCACGGCCAGCACGTCGGCCAGCGCCGCACCGGGCAGCCGCGCGCCCAGGTCCAGCCGCGGCAGGTCCCCGGGCAGCACCCAGACCAGCGGCTCCGCGCCGGCCTGGCCGGCCAGGGCCAGCAGGTCCTGCGCCACCGCCCCCTCCGACAGGTCCAGCACGGTGACCTGGCCGCCCGCCGCCAGCCGCAGGCCGGCCAGCATGGCCGTGAGCGCGGACCACCCGGCGAGCGTGCCGCCCGCGACGTCGAGCCGGTCGATCTCGGTGGGCAGGGTCACCCCGTACCACTGCCGCTGCGCCCCGAAGGCCCGGCCGCGGGCCTCCCAGTCGCGGAACCGCCGGGCGTGCTCTTCCTGCCAGCCGAACAGGCGGCTCTCCTGGGCCATGGCGGCCCGGGCCACGCGCCGCTCCTCGGCCGCCACGCGCGCGCGCAGGTCCCGGGCGCCGCGCCATACGCCGTGCGCACACCGCACCGTGATGGCCAGGAAAACCACGATCCCGGTGGTGCTCAGCGCCGGGTTGAGCAGGCCGGCCACGCCCAGCGCCCCGGTCAGCCCGGCCAGCGCGGCCGCTGCGGCCGCCCCGGTCTTCAGCGGCAGGCTGAGCCGGCGTTCCTCCCGGTACTGGGCCAGCACCCAGCCCGGATCGAGCCGCTCCTGGCCAGGCGGGATGGGCCGCCGTGGCGCTGGGCCTGGATCGGGGTGCACCAGCGCGTACTCCCAGCCCAGGTACACCCGGTCCGCCCGCAGGGCCGTCATGGGATCCGGCCCGGCACGAACCGGGCCCGCGGCAGCACCTGCCGCTCCGGGCCCTTGACGACGAGGGCGAACTCATCGCTCGCCAGGGCGATCCCAGCCAGGCTGTCACCGGCCAGCTCGCTCCCGGCCAGCTCGGACCCGGCCAGCTCGCCCGCGGCCAGCCCGGGATCCCCGGGGCCGTGGATCACCAGGACGTTGGCCAGCGCCGCGACCTGCCTCGCGCCCGGCGCCGGCGTGGGGCTGGGCACGGTACTGACCACCGTGGCCAGCCCGGTCCCGGAACCGGTGCTGATCAGCTGGGCCAGGGCCGGGGCAGCGATCGCGTCACCGTCGCCGAACCAGGCCAGGCCCTCGGCGCCGGTTCCCAGGCGCCGCGATTCGGCGAACACCGCGGCGAGGTCGAGGGCCACGAGATTCGCGATCATCTGCGCGGGACGGCCGTGCCGCGCCTGGTCCAGCGGGAAGAAGGCGACCGCGCGCTCGCGGACGACCGCGGCCAGGCTGATCTGTGCCACGGCCGGCGCACCGGGCCGCAGCCAGCGGCCCAGGGCCGAGGCCCGCAGCCCGGCCAGCTCCCCGGCGAGGAAGGACGCGGTGGCCGGATCGGCGTCCAGCAGGCTCGCGGAGACCCTGACCCGTTCGCCCAGCGGGGCGCGCCGGGGGTGGTACGGGGGAACCTGCCGCATCCGGGCCTGCAACGCGGCCGGCCCGAGCAGCGCGGCGACATCGTCGAGTACGGGCACACGCGGATCCCCCGGGGCCGCGGCCGCCACGGCGAACAGGTCGTTGAGATAGGCGCCGCAGGTCCGCCGGGCATGATCCGCCACCCGGCCCCAGTCGATCATCCCCATGACCAGCGCGGCCTTGCGGGCCGGGCCGCCGCCGCGCAGCGGCTCGTAGCCGCCCGGGCCGGCCGGCCCGAAGACGTGCAGCGGGGCACCGGCGTCGGCGCAGATCCCGGCGAGCGTCCCGGGCAGGCCGCCGAGCCCGCGCAGGTCCACGACCACGACCGGCTTGCGGCGCCGGATCGCCGCCTGGACCAGCTGGAGGCTGGCCGCGGACACCTCGTCGGCCGCCGCGCCCGTGACGAGGACCCCGCCTTCCGCCGCCGTCCAGCTGATCCCGGCGGGCCGCCCGGTCTGGCTGTCCGCCCCCAGGCAGGCCCCGGTGCGGCTGACCACGCCGCCGGACCTGACCCGGGCCACGGTGAACTGCCGCCGGGCCGCCACGATCAGGCCGGGACGCGGCGGCGGTAAGCCCTGGGCGCCCGCGCGCCGCCAGCGCAGCCACCACGCGGCCGCCGCCTCGGCCGTGGCGAGGAGCAGCGCGAACGGGGCCTGCCGGGGCAGCCAGTGCCCCATCCCGGCGAAGGCCCGGACCGGATGCAGGACCCGGGCCGGCTGGCCGGCCGTCCCGGCCAGGTAGCCCAGCACCTGGTGCGGGCCGGCGGTGAGGCCGGCCAGGGCCCGCCCGGGACCGATGGCCAGCACCCAGAGGAACCCGGCCGCGGCCGGGCCGGCCAGCCACAGCGGCCGCCACCGCGCGGCCCGGCCGGCCAGGTCCAGCGTGACGGCCAGCAGCAGGGTCAGCTGAGCCAGCAATAAGTGGGCCAGGAGCCCGAGCAGCAGGAGCGCAGCCACCAGTTCACCGCGGCGTGAGGTGTCCCGCGGGATGAGGGAGCGGGCCCGCCGTGGGTCGCGCTCCGCCGTGGTCGTCGCAGAGGCAGGCATATCGGGTCAAGGCTCCCAGTCCCCGGCCGCTTGTGTCCAGGCGCCCGGGAAACCGTCCGGGCCCACTGTGGGCCGGGGGATGCCCGGCGACTCCACCACGATCCGGAACATGTCCGGCCGCAGCACGGCCACAGCCAGCACGACCACGCCGCGCTGGGCCGGGTCCTCGAACCTGACCGTGACCGTGGCGGCGGGCTCGCCGGCCATCAGGCGCAGGCTCCGCGCCACCGACGGCGCGGGGGGCTGGAACTCGACCTGGAAGGCGCAGGCCCGGCCGTAACGCACGGCCGGGGCGGGGGGCGCGGGCATGCCGGCGACGTCGCCGGCCAGCGTCTCCAGCTGCGGTGGCAGGTAGCTGGCCGAGTACGCGGCCGGCTCGCCGCCCACCGTCCACAGGCACCGGATCGTGAGCAGGTCCTCCCCGGGGGGCACGCCGATGGCCCGCGCGATCTCCTCGGCGGGGCGCCGCTTCGCGACGTTGCGCGTCTTGCAGACGAGCTCGCCGCCCATCGGGTCCACCTGGGTCCCGAACCCGGGCATGCCCTCAAGGAAGAGCCGGTACTCGACCGGGCTGGCCCGGAACACCTGGCCATCGGGCAGCCTGCTGAGCAGGTGCCGCGCGGCCAGCAGCTCAATCGCCGCGTCGATCTCCGCGGTGGTCACGTTGTAGCGGCGGGCCAGCGCGGTGTGCCGCGGCAGCCGCCAGCCCGGTTCGTGGTGCAGCAGCGCGGCCGCCATGCGCTCCGCGAGCACGCTCGCCGAGAGAGAACGGCCTGGCGCCAGCGCCCGGCCCTCCCCCTCTCCGCGGGCCTGGGTCATTCCGCATTTCGCCGGGAAATCGCGATGACCACCCGGCCCAGGATGATGATGACCAGGACGAAGAGGAACAGCAGGAACGCCGCGTCATAGGCCAGGTACTGCTGCGCCTGGTAGGGCGAGGTGTAGAACGTCCAGACCGGATAGGTCAGGAAGCCCACCGGGGAGTTGGTGAGCTTGCTGCTCGGATCGAAGAAGGACCAGCCCGCGGTCAGCAGGAGCGGCGCGGTCTCCGAGATCGAGATCGCGATCGCGACGAGCAGGCCGGTGACGATGCCCGGGACCGCGGATTTCAGGACGATCTTGCGCAGCGTCCAGACGACGGGCAGGCCCAGCGCCTCGGCGCCCTCCCGGTAGGAACTCGGCACCTGGGACAGCGCCGTCTCCGTGGCCTTGGTCAGGTAGGGGATGACGATCACCGAGAGCACGATCACGGCGGGCAGCAGCCCGAAACCCCAGTGCAGCCCGAGCACCAGGGCAATGAAGCCCACGTAGCCCATCACGATCGAGGGGATGCCGGCCAGCACCTCGTAGCCGCCGCGCAGGATCCCGCGATGCCGTCCGGTGGCGAATTCAGCCAGGTAGACCCCGGTCAGCAAGCTGACGACGCCGGCGACGATCACCACCCCGACGGTGATGTAGAGCGTGCCGAGGATGGCGTTCTTCAGGCCCCCGCCGGTGCCCGTGGTGTTGGTCGTGAGCACGCTGAACTGGAAGTGCGGCACGGCCCGGACAACGATGCCGCCCGCCAGCCACACCAGCGGCACGACGATCAGGGCCAGGCCGATGAAGCACAGGGTCCAGAAGACCGCATTCCAGATCTTCCTGGCCCGCGGCACCGGCGGCCACTCGTCGGACCGGTAGCGGGCGGGTGTCGCCGACCCGGGCGTCGGTGCCGACGCCGCGGGGCCGCCCAGATTGCCCAGACTGCTCATGGCTTACAGCCCTCTCCCGACTGGCAGCGCGGTACCCGACACCCGGCGGACCATGAGCCGGGCCACCACGTTGGTCACCAGCGTGATGACCAGCAGGACCAGCGCGAGTTCGGCGTAGGTGCGCACGCCCAGCTGGTCCGTGATGACGGTGTCGAGATTCTGCACGATGTTGGCGGCGATGGTGATCATCGCCGCGTAGAGGTTGGTGGCGACCTGGCCGAGGGCGACCCCGCAGACCATGGCGACCGCGATGGTCTCACCGAGGGCCCGGCCCAGCCCGAGCACCACCGCGCCGACCAGGCCCGATCCCACCCAGGGCAGCGTGACCTTGCGGGCCGTCTCGGCATCCGACATGCCGAGCGCCACCGCGCCTTCCCGGGGCAGTATCGGCACCTGCCGGATCAGGTCACGGGCGGTGGAGGCGATGATCGGGATCACCATCACGGCCAGGACCAGGCCCGAGACGAGCAGCCCCTCGCCGTGGCCGACATCGCCCTGGAAGAACGGAATCGGGATGTGAGAGAGGGCCGGGGCGATGTAATTGGCGATGAACGGGCCGAAGGTCAGCACCCCCCACAGGCCGATGACCACGCTCGGGATGCCCGCCAGCAATTCGAGGAACATCCCGATGACGCTGGCCAGCCGTTTGGGCAGCCGCTCGACGACCACCAGCGCGGCGCCGATGGACACCGGCACCGCGATGATGAGCGCGATCGCCGAGGTCTCCAGCGTCCCGACGATCTGCGGGACCGCCCCGTAGCTCTGCCCGGAGAGGTAGGTGATGCCGTGGGAGTGGACCGAGGTGCCGTACTGCGCGCCGGTGTGCCACGCGCTCTTGGTGAAGAAGCCCCACCCGTTGATCAGGATCGCGGGCCAGGCCTTCACGACCAGGACCACCAGGATGAAGCCCAGCATCAGCGTCGGGATCAGCGCGCCGCCGAGGCCGATCCAGCGGATGAAGCTGCCGTTACGGAACCACCGTTGCAGCGCGGAGCCCGGCCCGCGGGGAGGCGGCGACGCCGCCTCCCCGCCCCGCGCCAGAGGTGCAGACGCGGCCATCGGTCAGTGAATCTTGGCGATCAGCGCTTTGGCGATGGTCCCCACGTTGGATGGCAGCGCTTCGAAGTTCACCGGAGCGAGGTACTTCGACGTGCTGCCCGAGGTGATGCCCCAGCTGAGGAAGGCCTTCACCGCGGACGCCTCCGCCGCCGACGACTGGGTCGTCTTCACGATCGCGTACTCGTAGTTGATGAGCGGGTACCCCGCGGTGCCGTTGATCAGCGACTGGGCGCCGGACGCCGGGGTCTTGCTGGAGAAGGTGGCCAGGGCGGCACCGATGTTCGCCGAGGAGGCCGGCTCGAACTTGCCGCTCTTGTTGGCCAGGTCCGCCTCGCCGAGCCCGGCCGCGGCCGCCTGCGTGCGGTAGCTGATGCCGATGTAGGCGATGCAGCCCTTGATGGCCCCGCAGCCCTTGACCATGGCGCCACTGCCGGTCTCCGCGGTCGCCCCGGGAACCGACGGCCAGCTGACCGTCGTGCCCACGTTGGACGAGGACCAGCCACTGGGAGCCTGGGCGTTCAGGTACGAGGTGAACAGGAACGTGCTGCCCGAGCTGTCCGCACGGTGCAGCGTGACGATCTTCGTGCTGGGCAGCGACACACCCGGGTTGAGCTTCGTGATGGCGGGATCGTTCCAGGTCTTGATCTTTCCTGAGTAGATGCTCGCCAGCACGGTGCCGTTCAGGTTGAGCGGCTTCTTGACCCCGGGAACGTTGTAGTTGATCACCAGGGCCGCCACGGACAGCGGGATGTTCAGCAGGCCCGGGTACTGGCTGATGTTGGCCGACGACAGGTAGGCGTCCGAGCCGCCGATGTTGACCGTGCCCGCGGCGGCGTCGGCGATGCCGGTGCCGGAGCCGGTCCCCGAGGTGGTGATGAGGACGTTGGGATTAGCCGTCCCGTAGGCTACCTGCCAGGCGCTGACCAGCGGGAGCAGCAGCGTGCTGCCGGTCTCGGAGACCGTCGTGCTGCCGGAGGACGAGGAAGCCGACGACGAGGCTGACGCCGAAGAGGAAGACGAAGACGAACCTGAACTGCCACAGGCGGCCAGCAAGGCGACTGGGGCCAGGGCGGCCGCAGCAAACACCATGCGAATTGGTTTGCCCACCGGGAAATACTCCTTTGCTAACCGCATGCTCACGCATGCGCCATCACCCAATGCACGCAAACGCGTGCTTTATGTAACCAGGCACGGCGGGCGTGCGTGGTCCGTTCCCGCACGCTGGGGCGTGCGTTGTGCTCCGCGCGCTGCCGCGCGGCCCTTCCCCTGGAGCGAGATGCTGCTCGTCTCTCCGGGGAAGAAACTTGTGCTCAGCCGAAGCGGCCGCTGACGTACCGCGCGGTTTCCTCTTCGGCCGGGTTCTCGAATAGCTGCTTGGTGTCCCCGTGCTCCACCAGGCGGCCCTTGTTGAGGAAGACGGTGCTGTCCGACACCCGGCGCGCCTGGGCCAGGTTGTGCGTGACGATGACCACGGTGATCTTGGGCACCAGGGTGCGGACCAGTTCCTCGATGGCCTCCGTGGCCATCGGGTCCAGGGACGAGGTGGGCTCATCGAGCAGCAGCACGTCGGGATCGACGGCCAGGGCCCGGGCCAGGCACAGGAGCTGCTGCTGGCCGCCGGACAGCCGGAACGGGGAATCCTTCAGCCGGCCGGAGACGGCATCGAAGAGCCCGACGTCGCGCAGCCGCCGTTCGGCGATGTCCCTGAGCTGGTTGCGCGGGGCCATCTTGGCCGCCTTCACGCCGGCCACCACGTTGTCCATGATCGACATCGGGAACGGGTTCGGGCGCTGGAAGAGCATGCCCACCTTGCGCCGCAGGGACATCAGCTCGATACCCGAGTGCCAGATGCTGCGGCCGTCCAGCAGCACGTCCCCCTGGTGCCGGTAGCCGGTCACCTTGTCGTTCATCCGGTTGAACGTGCGCAGCAGGGTGGTCTTGCCCGAGCCGGTCGGCCCGAGCAGCGCCGTCACCCGTCCCTCGGCGACTTTCAGCTGCAGATTGCTGAGGATCGCCCGCGGGCCGAAGCTGAGCGTCAGATCGACCACCGACAGCGACGAGGCCCCATTTGCTGACGGCGTGCCCCCGAACCCCGCAGCATCCGCCTGAAGGGCCGTGGCCGGTGGAACCTGCCCCGACCTGGGGTCCGCCGGATCAGCCTGAATCGACACTATGTGCCCCGCCCTTTGATCGCCCTTGATGACGTGACCGGGCAGCACCGCCTGCCCGGGCTCACCCCCATTCCTAGGGATTCAAGATGACGCGCAGGTGAACGGAAGGGGACGGGTAAACGGACAGGCAGATGAACAAGCCGTGGCCGGCCGGGTGGCGGGCGCCGCGCGGGGTCTTCCGCACACGGCTGAGGGGCAGGCGGTTACCCGCCTGCCCCTCAGCCGTTCGCTGCTGCTGGCCCGGGTCGTCCCCCGGGCCAACCCAGCCTCAGACGCTGACCTCCACCGCGGCCACCTGGCCGGTTTCCGCGGTCACCGGCCGGTCGGTGTTCACCCCGCCGGGCGCGAGGACCCGCACCGTCCAGCTGCCCGGCGCCGCGAAGAAGCGGAACCCGCCGTCCGCGCCCAGCGGCACCTCCGCGACGAACTCGCCGCCCTCATTGAGCAGCCGGGCGTAGCCCACGGGGACGGCCTCGCCGTCGCGGGTCACGTGCCCCTCGACCACGGCCTGGTTGCCCACGTCCGCCGGCCGGGCCGCGCCGCCTGCGGGCGCCCCGCACCCGTCCGCGCTCACTGCCCCGCTCACCGGCCATCACCCAGCTCGATCGGCACGCCCACCAGGGAGCCGTACTCAGTCCAGGAGCCGTCGTAGTTTTTCACGTTCGGCTGGTCGAGCAGCTCGTGCAGGACGAACCAGGTGTGCGCGGAACGCTCGCCGATCCGGCAGTAGGCGATGGTGTCCTTGGCGAAGTCCACCCCGGCCTCGTCCCGATAGAGGGTGCGCAGCTCGTCGTCCGACTTGAACGTGCCGTCGTCGTTGGCCGCCTTGGACCAGGGCACGTTCTTCGCGGTGGGGATGTGACCGCCGCGCTGGGCCTGCTCCTGCGGCAGGTGGGCCGGGGCGAGCAGCCGGCCGGTGAACTCATCCGGTGAGCGCACGTCGACCAGGTTGCGCTTGCCGATGGCCGCCACGACCTCGTCGCGCAGGGCCCGGATCGCCGCGTCCTGCTCCTGGGCGGTGTAGGACGTCTTGGGCCGGTCCTGTATCTCCTTGACCAGCTCACGGGAGTCGAGCTCCCACCTCTTGCGGCCGCCGTCGAGGAGCTTCACGTCCTGGTGCCCGTACAGCCGGAAGTACCAGTAGGCGTAGGCGGCGAACCAGTTGTTGTTCCCGCCGTACAGGATCACGGTGTCATCGTTGGCGATCCCGCGCTCCGACAGCAGCGCCTCGAAGCCGGCTTTGTCCACGAAGTCCCGGCGGACCGGGTCCTGCAGGTCCTTCTTCCAGTCGATCTTGATGGCGTTCGCGATATGCCCGGTGTCGTACGCGCTGGTGTCCTCGTCTACCTCGACGATCGCCACCCCCGGGTCGTTCTTGTGGGCCTCCACCCAGTCTGCGTCCACCAGGACGTCTGGACGGCTCATGCAGCAACCTCCTTGTCGGGCTCCGGGTCGGCCATCCCCTGGCGGCCGGGCCGGAGTCGTTTGATCAGCAGATACATCTCGCAGCCCAGGCAGAACCCGAAGGCTGCGTTGAGAAACGCCGCGGCCAGCGCCGCGGCCGCGGCGGCCATGCCCAGCGGGACGACCCCGGCGGCGTACCCGATCACCCCGATGACGCTGATGACCAGTCCCACCCCCTGGGCGAACCGTGGTGGCGCCTCGGCCTCCAGCTCAGCCGGCGGCCCCAGGCGCGGCCGGACTGCGAACCGGTAGATGAGGCCGTACGGCGCGTACCGGAGCCCGAACACGGCCCCGATACCGAAGACCGCCGCCTGGAACCCCAGCAGCCATCCGCTGCCGGTGATCAGGACAATCACCAGGACGATGGCGGACAGCGTGGCGTTGAAACGCTGACCCCTGGGATCGACTTTCATGACTGGTATCTCCCCCTTGCGGGATCGGCAGGATCAGGCCAGGACGCGGGGAACTGCCTGCGAGCCGTGCCCGGCTGGCGGCCCGGCCGGACGCCGTGCGGCCCGCACTGGGCTCAGGAACGGCCCTGCAGGCAGGGCATACCCGGACACAGCGCGGCGGCGACATGGCAGTAGTCCACGACGCGCCGCCTGGTCAGCAGCGGCCGTGACCGGCCGCTCTCCGCCAAGTCATCCGGGATGGCCAGGGAAAGCACGTCCCTGATGGTATGCGCCAGGGGCCCCGGTGTCACTCCCCACCGTCGCGGTAGGTTACTGTCCGGCACGGATCTCGCCCAGGGCGGCCAGCACGTCGGCCTTGTTCATCAGGCCGCTCCCCCGCTGGGTGATCTGCCCCTCGGGCCCCAGCACGAATACGGTGGGCGTGCGCCGCACGCCCAGCAGGCGAACCAGGTCCATGCGCTCACCCGCGTCCACTTCCACGTGGCGGACACCCTCGGCGCCGCCGGCCACCTCGGCCAGGATCTGGCGGGTGGCGCGGCACGGGGCGCAGAACTCCGACGAAAACTGCAGCAATGTGGCCCGGGGGCCCAGGGGCTGGCCCAGTTCCGCGGCGCCGAGCCGCAGGCCGGCGGCGGCGCCGGACC